>NZ_JAPX01000028.1:0-3536 GCF_000524355.1 Veillonella sp. ICM51a | reverse complement strand
CAAGAATAGGGTTAACTCTTTACTTAAATTATTAATTTTAACGGTAAATGCCACCTTACAATGTTTGCAAAACCAACGCTGACATTTACATTTTAAACACCATGTTTAATACATTTTTGATTACAATCAGGACATTTTATTTGTCGCATAAACTCTTCCTCCATATTTGTTTATATATAGAAAGATATAACCTCATTTTAGCCAGTAATTACAAGGGTTAATTGATGTTTTTACCCACACTTTTTGTCCACCCTCAAACTTCTTCAGAAAAAGATTAAACCCTTATAACACTAGATATTTACTAGTGTTATAAGGGTTTTCACATACACTTTTTATCCTATAAGCCACATTCTATAACAATAGAATATGTATGACTTTTTTATGCCAATGCTCTATTAATAAAATCTTCAGCAGATTCTTTGAAACTGTTAAAATCACCAAACTGCTTATCAGCAACTTTCATAGAAATTCGACGTTCTGCTTTTGTCAAGCATTCAAAATCTTCATGTATAAGTACACTTGTAAAAGGTGAATCTAATTGCTGTTGAAGTCTTAAAATTGTAATAATTGCATTTTGAGTTTTACTACTTCCCTTAACAGGAAATACATATACAGATCTTTTATCACCAAGAAATGCATAATCAACCACTAAATCCTGATCATTATTAATAGGCATATAATTATTTTTTACATTAAATGATGTTAAATAGGATTCTATATATTTCTTCACATCATCATAAAAAAGTGATACTACAGTTTTACGTTGTAATATTTTTAAATTTGAGACCTGTGCTATAATCTGTGATAATTGCATAATATTATTAAATAATTGATCTAGATTAGATATTAATTGAATTGAGCCTGTATTTTCTTCAAATTTAGCATTTTGTTGTAATAAAATACGTTTAAAAAGTTCTATTTTATTGTCGGTATCCAAATCAAAACTATATGAAAGGCGCATTAATGTAGTTCCACAATCAGAAACTAAAAACTGGTCTTTTTCTAGTTCAGAAATAAAAATATCAAGCATATCACCATCAGGATAAAAAAGAGGTAGTAAAATTTGATATAAATTCTGTCGTTTTTCTTTAATTTCAAATTGATTATTAAAAGATTTACTTAAATATTTATTTAATAATTTAATATCCATTATTTATTACCTCCTTCCAACACTAATAAAATAAAGGTACTTCCCAACATTCAGGGAAATATGTTCTGGCATCTAAAATATTACATGTATTACAAAAATAATATATGGCACTTTCCAACGTAGAGAATTCTCCACAAGCTTCATTCAACTTTTCAATCCCAAACAATCCAATATCTACAGATATTAATTGAGCACGATGTATATGAGTAACAAAATGTTCTGGAATACTTTTATTCCCACCATGTGGTCCATTACATCTAAATAATATAGGATTTTCCTCAAAATTATTATTGATTAATTGGAGTCCAATTGAATATATTTCAGGAAGTGTAACATTTTGTCTAATAAAAACTCTAAATCGTTCATTATATTTATCTGACACCAGTTCGAAATTTTTCCTGTTGGATCCATTAATAACCTGATAATTTCGTTCTGGTTTAATAGTAATTCTTTTTGGTGTGAATATTAATTCATCCAAATAGGATTGTGTAATTTCCATAACTAGCATCCTTTTAATAGCAAATATATGTTTAATTTATACTACCACTATCTCTTTCAAATCGTCAAATACAGATTTATATATGATAGTCTAAAAGATAGTCTAAAAAATTTACGATAATATAATAAAATACTACTAATACCTTATCTAAAGTACAGCTACTAATAAAATTATTTTATTGGACTTAATTTTAAGCTCATACTTAAATTAAGTTTCTATATAAGAATTTAAATTTTAATCTTCATTAGCTTTTGGGCTTAATACTATAATTAAAATAGTTATCAAATTTACAATTATCTTCTACTTTATAAAGATATGAAAATATAATAATAAGGAAAAAGCGGGTTATAGGACAAAAAGTGTGTGTGACTAATCCCAATAAGTTGGAAAATCTGTAGACATATGTAGCTCATTCCAAACAGGAGCATCACCCCATCGAGGTATTGAACGATCTACTTTGTAATGCTCAGATAATCGTTTGTATATAGCAGCAATTGATTCATCTGTAGGCATATAATTTAATATATCTGTAACAGAAAGTAGTCTTGGTAAGTGCATATAGCACCATCAATAGACCGCTTTTAGTCTTCTTTCTAAAGTAAGACCTCTGTGCGCCCGTAACATGCTTCTCAATTGCGCATTTACTCCACCCTCAATACGATTATTTGTTGTAGGTACTGTAATATCTATGTATTCTAAAAAGGTAAATAGCGTTTGCTGTCTAATCATTCGCCATATTGATGATTCAGCCTTAAGCAAACGCTCGTGTGTAAAGCATTTGTTTTCGAATTCATCAACCGTCATTTCTCGTAAAAAATCAGAATATGTCATTCGCCACGCTGAAAGCTCATTAATCCATATAAAGGCTTGATCCATGGTTTTCACATTAAATAAAGCTTTAGCATGCTCATAACGGCAGACATACCATCCTAGAACATGAGTATCATTGCAACAAATTAATACACATAAATTCCTAGCTAAGTAAATTCCATCAAGATATACTACATCATGTACTTCTTCCACTTTTGGTGGCAATGGCCATATGGACCAAAATTTAACGGTTTTACATCTGAATGTACGACTTTTACCAGGCATATTAGCTTGAATATCGATGCTGAATAACCAATTCAAGAATAGGGTTAACTCTTTACTTAAATTATTAATTTTAACGGTAAATGCCACCTTACAATGTTTGCAAAACCAACGCTGATAACCAGATTTTAAATGTAAATGATACTCTAAGAATGTACAATTTTAATTGTATCACCGATACTATAGTTGAGGTGATAACAACATGCAATACGTATACGCTATTAACAGTTCATTTACTGTAACATCATTATTAGACTTACCATTATTAAGGGACATTCTGGAGGTTTGCAATTTGAAACCTAATTATAGTTTACTAGGTCGTGAATTAGGCTATGATAGACGCACCATAAAATCTCATTATGAAAATGGAACGCCTGATCCACATCGTCATAAACCATCTATGATTGATAAATTTTATGACGTAATACAGACTTTATTATCTGATGATACACCCCAACAATTTTATTATAAGCGTGTCTTGTGGCAATACTTGGTAGATAACCATGGACTCACAGCTGCTTACTCTACATTTCGCGGTTATATTTTAAAGATACCAGTATTTCAATCCTATTTTGATAGAAAACATACATCGCCTAGTATGCAGCATACGATTCGTTTTGAAACCGCACCAGCTGAACAGGCTCAAGTTGATTGGAAAGAGAATATTAAATTCCTATTGCATGATGGCACACACATAACTTTTAATATATTGCTGATGACATTAGGCTATTCTAGATACAAATTAGCAAAGGTCACTTTCGATAGAACTACTGAAACACTACAAGATACATTGGT
>NZ_JAPX01000027.1:0-10067 GCF_000524355.1 Veillonella sp. ICM51a | reverse complement strand
TTGATGTAGCGTATTCTCTGTATTGGTATTAATAGTCCTAGTATCAATTTCTTTACCATCTACAGTTAGTATACCATCAGAAATAGCAGATTGAGTAGTCGAGCTTGCTTTACCTTTAGATCCTACGCCTAAATTTGGAACTAGACCGATATTATTATAGATCTTATCATAGCCTTTTTTATCATTGGTCTTCATCTCTTCGAGTTTCTTTTTACTACCATAGTAGTTATAGCCGATCCCATTATTGCTATAGGTATACTCAGCTTCATTTTGGATGTCTTTCATCTCAAGAGATTTAGTAGTCAATGTATTCTTAGCTTTTGGAGCTTCACTTTTAATGACGGCACCTTCTAATGTAGTCCCATTCCCTACATGAATATCATAGCCATCTTCTCCAGCATAAATACCTGCCTGATGAGTCACGCTCTTCCATTTACTATCAATGCGTCCTACGCTAGCACTAATACTACCTGTTGGATTCTTGAAATTAGGTGTAGAGGAAACAGAGAAGCCCGCAGACTTACTGTGTTCTTTAAAGTTATCTACATCTTGTAAGCTTTGAATATGTAAATCACGACCAGTATCAACTTCAACTTTCTTACCAGATACAGTAGAGCCAATCATATTCGTATCTCGCTTTGCTTTAAGTTGTGCTAATTGTGCTGCTTTAATCGTCGTTGGTACATAGCTTTCTTGATGGGTATCGCCATTTTGACGAGCCATATTACCACTCGCATTAATATCGAGAAGTCCGCCACCAGTCAAACTAATACCAGCACCGACACTCCAACCAGAGCTTTTATAAGTATTCTTAACATCTACAGTGTTTTTACCCGCTGCAAGGTTAATATCACTAGCACTATCTAATACTAGGTTTTTAGCTTCTACTGTTTCACCAGTTATATTAATACCACTATCCTTGGCATCACGAGCTGTAATATGTACAGTACTATCACTAGCAATAGCACCACCTTGATACGTATTTGTGTCTACCACTTGTCCTTGTTTTCTAGAAGTGCTACCAATACTTACTGAGAGATTTATCGCATCATCAATATTTTTTTGACCACGTCGGGAATGATTTTTTGCGTCTTTTAATACTTTACCATCAGTATCACGAAGTTTGACGCCCTTAACCGCTTTATCTACCGCCGCATAGCCATCTTGCAATTGTTGACGTGCTTCATTGAGTTCAAGTGCAGCTAACCGTTTATCATCACGGCCACCAGCTTGTTTTATAGTACGAGTTGCATTAGTAAGCGTATCAACCACTGCACCACCTAATGATACGGTAAGCCCCGTCTTCTTATAGCGTTCATCGTGAGTCATATGATTATGGTCTACATTACCATCTAATGTCACAGCTGAACCTTCTAACACAGCGCCTTCTTTAGCAACAATATCTGCACTTGTAATGTGTACTGTACCATTTGCTTTAATAGAGACAGCGCCTTTAGTACTAGCAATTGTATTTCGTACAGTAGATTCTTCATGGTTGGCTTCGTCAATATTATGTTTTTCTTTACCAATAGAGAAACCTATGCCCGCACCACCTAACAAGCCAGATTTCTTATGACGATATACACTAGTACCATCTGTAATCGCTTTATCTGCACCAAGATCTACCTTACCACCAGCGGTAACAGATACGGCATTCTCACCTATAATTTGAGCAGATTGACCGGTTACATCTTGAGCACTTGTAATCTGTATATCTTTACCACTTACTGTAGAGCCTGTTACAACTGTAGTAGTTACATCATCAACTGCATTGGTGCTTTCACGTTTGACCAAGCTTTTCTTTTTATCTAGGTATACATGATTGACTGTACTATTTGCCTTCGCCGTATTTAATTCAACCGTATTACCAGATACTTTCATTGTGTCTGCCGCTAATAGTTGACTACCTTCAAGTTGTACAGCATCAGAGGCTACAACAGAAATATTTTTACCTTCAATGCTACTACCAACCGATGATTGTGCGTTAACAAGATCATGAGACTCCGTCGTTTGAGAATGTCCGCCACCAGATTTACCCTTATCAAAACGATGTTCTTCCAGTTCATGTGTAGCATTCATGGCTTTCATCGTTACACTATGGCCGGCCGCTACATGCGTATTTACATCAGAGGTAATAACACCTGCCGCCATAGATACATCTCGGCCTGCGACTACTGTTGTTTCACCAGCACCACCAATACGACCTTGATCTACACCGGTTATCGTTTCACGTCGATTATTTCGACTATTCCACTCAATTTTGCTATTAGCTTCCTCATACTGTACGCCTGTATTAATTACATCACGTCCCGCACTAACCTTTGTGGAACCAGCCGCATTCGTTTGTGTAATGGTACCGCCTTCATTAATGACGTCTTTCTTAGCATACACAGAGACTGTATCGTTGCCCATAATAGTGCCTTGTGTATTACGAACTTCATCATTCGCTATAACCGTAGTAGTATTACCTTTGATAAGACCATTGTCATTGTGAATAGTATTACCAGTAAGATTCACATCTTTATCCGCCACAATACTACCGCTATTTTTCATAGTATCAACAGAAAGGTTAATGGATTGAGCTTGCAAATTAGCTGCACCGTCTACTCGTTTTGTAGTTGGGGCTAAATATAGAGTCGGTACTAGTACAGTTTCTGTTTTACCAGTTGGCAATACAACAGCCTTACTAACTAAGAGCACTACATCCTCTTTAAGATTCTTTTGCTCAGCCTCTGTTAAGCCTCTACCTAATGCAATAGATTGAGATTTTGTTACACTAATCCCTGCATCCATCAATTGGCGATATTGTTCTTCTGCGGAAAGACCAGATTGCAGTCTACTTTTTCCAGTTTGACGCATAATTTCTTGCATAACGAGCTGTTGCTCATAATAGCCATCACCCAATCGTTTTTGTATATTCATAGGGTCTAATTTAAGTCGAGATAATACGTAATCAGAAGATAAGAAGTTACGACGATTTGTAAAATTTGGATCGGTTTCAATCACATAGGTAGTATTAGGATTCGTCGATAACTGACTCATACTATGTAATAAAGATGCATCTACTGTAGCATCACTTGTACTATTTTCTACATGACCGCCATATACGGCAACAGGAACATCTGTAGGGTTGACTATCGTATTCTTATACTTCGCTTCACGAATATTGGTAGTATCCCACCCTTTTTTATGATGACGACTATAACTTGTGGCAGTGCCTTCTTCAGTAATATATTCATTACCCTTAGGGTTACTTTGCTCATAGTGACCTACTGTACCAGTGATATCCCCGGCAGCACTAATTTGGCTAGCTTCATTCGTCATATGATCGACATCCATATGTAAATCCCCACCGGAAATAATCCGCCCAGGGTTAGATGTATCTACCACATCTTTTTCACGAGTACGATCATATTCATATTTAGTCCAGCTATCCTTAGGATCGCCATACACTGAAAGTTGAAGATTTTCAGAAGAGTGCACTACTACTTTATCTTTTGGAATTTCATCATCATGCCCATAGATTCGTTCTTCCGATAATTGGTATCGCTTAATGCTACCGGATGGTGCTACTTCGTTTTTGACATGCTCTTTTTCACCTACCGCTACACGTTTAAGGGTAATCCCACCATTTTTATTATCTACAGATTTAGCATATAATGCACCACCTTGACCAAATTCAATGGTAGATGCTGTATTTACAATACGATCTATCTTACCAGACACAGTTCCTGTAGAATCCATCGTTTTACCAAGTTGTAGTTTTCCTTCGGCTTTAATCACACTACCATCAGTATTGACAATCGAATTGGTTGCTATAGATAAATCTTTTTGGGCAATCATAACAGGCGCATCTTTAGTCTCTGTGTTACCCTTTTGAATAACAGAATCAGTGGTAATCTTGGCAGTATCCACATACAATTTACCACGATTCATCTGTTCGAAACTTTTTGTAGTAACATCTGCATCTGTAGCAGCGATAGTACCGGTATTTTGCAATTTGCCGGTACTATCTACGGTTAACTTATTTTGTGCAGATAATACACCTTGATTATTCACACCAAAGCCATCATTGGTGCCAACTAAATACATACTATTGGCATACATACCACCAATAGCAGCTACATCAAGGCCAACTTGACTAGATTCACCAGTTTTGTGAACATTCGTAACTGTACCAGAAGAATCTACGGAAACAGTATTCTTCCCCGTCACAACTTGAGCATCTTTCGCCCAAACTTTACCATTCAGCTGAACAGCCTCAGCTAGCATATCTGTACGCGCTGTTTTCGATGCATTAAGTCCTTTTTCACCTACTGTGATACTACCTTGTTGTACTTGATAGCCTGTAATACTACCGTTATTGATAATTGGGTTCCCCGTTGTTAATGTAGCACTATTAGCATTGATAAACGTACCATTGTTGACAGAAATACCATTTGGGTTGGCAATGATAACATGAGCCTTATTGCCGGCCACTTCAAGAGCCCCATTCATAGATGTTGCACCCGTACCCGTTACTTCATTTAAAATTGTATTCGCTGTAGGTCCGACTAGATTCGGATTTCCCATAATGTAACCCGCCAGCTCCGTATTCACAGGACGATTGGCATTATTTAAAATAAGCCCTTTAGTATCTACATTAAATGCATCATATTGGTTATGAGATAGTCCTTTATCATTAGGCGTATTGATATTGACTACAGTCATACCATTACGAGCCTCTTCTGTTTTTGGCCCTAATGCACCTTGAGCCGGTACAACAGGGCTGGCTAACGCCATCGGAATCCATGGGGCAGAATTTGTGGCAAGCAATGCAGCAAAGATGGCCATTGCCGTATGTTTTCTAATATTCATATTATGTATCTCTCCTAAGTATATAAAACAATATGTATTATGTATCTATATAACTCTCTATGTACAACACTTAAAATTGATAACTTCCTCTAAACGCCCAAACACGGGTATCTGTATCAAATCCTTCTGGTTTCTTAATTGGCGTCCCTAGTGATACATCATAATTAACAGCGTCACCAACAGTGCCTCGTACACCAACGACACCACCAATCAAGGTATTACCTAGTTGAGTTTCTGTAGATGGTCCCCATACATGACCAATATCTATTCCTATATAAGGTGTAATCTGTTGTTTTCTAAATGGTAATGACCATTCACTTTGTACATAGTACCCAGAATCACCTCGTAGTGTTTCTTCCCCACTAAATCCACGTACTGAATACCGTCCCCCAATACTAAACTGATCCGTAGTAAATAAGCGCTGATTCGTAAATTGACTTCTAAAACGCATCGAGAATATACCTTGCTTATGACCGATTCGTACTCCCGTTTGAATCTGCCCTTCAACCCCAGCCATTTTATATAGTGTAGTTGGATTATCTGCCAAACCTTCCCAACTTCGTACCTTAGCACCTAATCCTTTAATACCTTGGCGATAAAATACATACATATCACTCACTGTATTGCCTCTATATTGGCGATGAGATAATCCTAATTCTACCGATGTGGTATGTTGTTCTTGAACACCAATTTCTACATCATCCAGATAATTATGACGAGACTTATGATTAACCTTAGCAATAACTGATGTTTTCGAACGACTAGTTCTATTTAGAACCTGCTCTACCGATACCTCTGTACCTTGTGTGGTACCAGCCGAACGAAATGCATTTGGCATAAACACCAATTGATTATAGCTATACTTATAGGTAGATAATCTATACGTACGATTACCATCGGGAATCGTATAATTAACTGCATATTGCTTTGACCCATGGCCATCATCATGTGGGCTTATATCTTTAGTAAAATTAGCTGTTAATGTATCATTAAGCCCCAGCAATTGACTAAATGACAAAAATACAGTACCTTGATACTCTCCTGTAGCTTTATATCCTGAATTATCTAAGATAAATGAGCCATGCACAAATCCTTTTTGTTCTACCGTAAGCTTAACAATAGAGTGTAACGGCTTGGTACCTGGTTCAATCGTCATCTTTATATCTTGACCAGGTACGCTACGCATCTGATCAATTCCTTGTTCTAACGCTTGACGTCGTAATACATAGCTAGGTCGTACAGGGAATGCACTCCGCCAATTCGTCCGTGCATTTGGATTTGTAAGAACAATATCTTCAACATAACCCGGTAAAATCTCAAAAGTTAATGACCCTGAATGTAAATCTTGATTGGGTACAACCACTTGGCTTGTTACATATCCATCTGCTAATAATTGTTCTTGTAATTGCTTTTGAAGGAATGTAACCCCATCCGACCCGATTCGATTATGCTCATACGCCTCTAAACGGTTCTTATATTTACGAAATACAGGCTCTGATGATGTAATAACAATATGGTCTATAGGAAATGCAATCGCTTCCTTTGGTAATGCCTTCATAGGAGCACTACTAAGACCAACATACGCTGATTCTGAACGCAACGAAGCGGCCCCAGTCATTGGTGCTTCTGCGCGTTGACGCAACGAAGCATCGGCTCGGGCCGCTTCTTGCTGTATAAAAGGGGTAGATACATCGGCTGCAATGCTAGGCAATGTACCAAATGTAGTCAGCAAGCCAATACAACTTGCTGCAATACGTACAACTCTCATAAATTCCTCTCCTTTCTCTATAATTAAATTATATATTAATTTCTATTTTTATTTCAATAAGTTTTATATGTTATTTTATATTTAATTAAAATATAGGATTTCTACTATTAATACACAAAAATAAAAATCTAGCAAATACCAATCAAATTTAACTCCACAAAAACCTCGCCTTTCTCATCAAGAAAAGCGAGGTTTCGTGCATAATATTCTATTTTATAACGCAATACCTAAACACTATATATATACATTATATGTATTAATACAAATATTATTATTGCATTCATGTTATTTAGTTACACTTAACAATTTTCCGCTCACTGCATCGAATACTACAGTAATGGTTTTCTTATCTTGTGTTGCAAATACAACGGTATATTTAGGCGTGCCTTTATCGGTTTTAACAGCCCAGCTTAAAAGGCTTGTTGCTTTACCTTCAGCTTGTGCATAAGCAAAGTTTACCGCTACAGCAGGAGGCAAAATAGTAGATGGATCAAAAGCTGTTTTTTCTACAGTTTTGGTAATTTTACCAACCTTTTCATCCTTAACTTCATTTGCTGTATTTGTAAATACGGCCTTATATACACTATCTTTATCAAAACCGCCAACAGTCAATGTAACGACTGTATCAGTAGCATCAAAAGAAATTTCATTAATAGATGCGCCGGTATGATGTTGTAAAAAACCATTGAGCATTAGATTTGCCCAGCTAATCGCCTGATGTTGTTCATCAACAACAGCGACTGTTGGCTGAACAGGAACTAAATCAGCTGCTTGAGCCATTGGACTCACCACCCCTAACAAAGATGCTAACATTATAAATAAACGACTCTTTTTTAATACAGATTTCATATGTTACGCCTCAAATTCTTTACGTTTCAGACAACAATAACATTTACTATTTATTATGTACTGTTATAACTATACACTATCAATAACAAACGAATTCTATCTATAAGAGAGTGTGTATAAGAAAAGTAAGATAGAATCCGTTTGTTTTCCCACTAGGGAGTAATCAGCCACCTTGATAGTACAATGGCTAACCACCAAATAGCCCTATATTCATTAATTCTAACTAATCTTCTGTATACAAGAGGGAATGTTTAAAATTATTGGAATTAATGAATCTTAGATAGAATCATATCTACCTTGCGTTGCATATCTTCGTTTTGTTGACGAAGGGCTTCATTTTCAGCAGCTTGTTTTTGAACAATTGCTTGTAATGCTGTCACTTCATCTTGCATTACGTAGATAGAACTGATAGGACCACCTTTATATCGATCTGGAATAGCTTTCTTTTCAGGGCTATATCCAAATTTGTGGGTTACACCAGCATTTACGATACCATCGTGGCTATCTAAGGAAACACCTAAGTTAAACATAGTGTTTTCATTAGTGTAATGAGCCACACCAAGTGCTACAGCTGTTTGAGATTTGTAATTACCAATACCAGCCATAATTTGTGTTGGTTCCAATGGATCGTATTGAATTGGTTTCAATGCAGCCAATGCGGCAGCACCTGCACCAGCCTTATACGCATAAGACTTAGCAGCATTACTGGATGCACCAGCAATATTTTGCAATGCTTGGTCCATTTGTGCTTTATTAACTGCATCACCAGCATGAGTAGCAGCACCAATATTATTGATTTGTTTACCACCCATATCTAGATTACTATTGATGGATACATTACCAGGTGTAGAACCACTACCAGCATTAAGCGTAATAGTAGGAGCACCAGTACCACCACTAATAGAGGTAATACCTGTCAATGCAGGATTCAATTTGTAATTAATAACACCAGAGTTGGCAGGATCAGCTGTGATTTGAATGTTGCTATCACCTTTGAAATCAAAACCAGTAGTCAACGCTACAGAATTTTGAGTACCACCATTAGCCTTGTATTTAATATTACCTGTGCCTGCAGTTGCAGTACTAATAGCGGCATTCATTTGACCCAAGTTTACAGCTTCATCATTATTAGCTGCATTAGCCAAACCACTGATACGGTTAGTATTCTTATCAATTACTACATTACCAACAGTAACTTTATCGAAGGAAACATCTTTCTTAGTAGCGATAGTAATATCTTTGCCAGTATTCGTAACCTTGATATTATCGCCATCGTTGAAAGTAACTGTATCGCCACCTTTTACAATTTCAGCAGCAGCGCCATTAACTTTCACATTCCAAGCAGCTGTATCCTTAATCACTTGTTTACCAGCATTATCAATATTGCTCAAATCCTTCTTAGCTGCATTATTAGCAGTTGTTGTAGCATTATTGATTTGGGCACGTGTTGCAGCATCAAGGCCTACTGTAATACTTTGACCACTTGCATTCGTTTCAATACCATTTGTACCAGTGATGCTCAATGTTTGACCATTGCTTACACTACCAGTACCTGTATTACCAGCTGTATTGAAACCTACGTTAGCCGTAGCATTAGAAATCGCATTATCCATTTGTTGTTTATTAACAGCGGAATTAGGCGTTGTACCAGCAGCCACATTTTTAATTTCTGTATTACCAGCGTTGATGCCACCAGTTGTGATGGAAATAGGTGCCGCACCAGTTGTACTTGGCGTAATTGTCATACCGCCACCATTGATAACAGTTGTGCCACTAGGTGTTGTGAAAGTAGCACTGCTTAAGCCAGTTAATGCTTTGGCCATGCGAATGTTCAATGTGCCTGTTGTAGCATCACCAAGGACTGCGATATTACCAGATGTAAGATCAGCTGCTGTTGTAGATGCACCACCTTTGATGTCAAGTTTTTCACCATGTTTACGTGTAACAACAGTTGTATCATCACCACCGAAATCATGTTTAGCATCAGATGTTGCTTTGTTAACAGCATTAGTAATCGCTGTATCCATTTGTGTCTTGTTAACAGCAGAGTTACCAGATGTAGCAGGACCTACATTTGTAATTTCCTTACCACCTGCATCGATACCATTATTCTTATCGATAACAACACCACCAACAGTAACTTTATCGAAGGATACATTTTTAGCGGTACCAATTGTAATGGAACGACCTGTATTTGTAATAGCGATATTATCGCCATTGATGAAGTTAACAGTGTCGCCACCAGCTACAGCAGTTGTACCAGCGCCATTGGTTTCTACATTCCAAGAAGCTGCAGATTTTGCAAGATTTTGGATATATGTATTACCAGCAGTAGACAAGTTGGACAAGTCTTTATTAGCGGAGTTTTCAGCAGCCGTTACAGCAGCACTCAACTTAGCAGTTGGAGCAATGGTTACATCATCACCTGTAGCAGATGTTGTAATGAGTGCGTTTGCACCAGTATCGCCTTTGATGTTGAACTTGATACCACCAGTTGTGCTTAATTTCTTAGCTGTTGTTGTACCGGAATCACTACCTAAGGATACTTTGTTATCCCCTAATGTGCTGATGGAATCAGTAGCTGCCTTGCCAA
>NZ_JAPX01000026.1:0-12583 GCF_000524355.1 Veillonella sp. ICM51a | reverse complement strand
TTTAGCTAATTGGACCTTCAACTTACCATTGACATTGTTAACACCGATGTTCTTATCAGTTAATTTAGTTTTGTCTGCACCACCAACGATATCTACAACGTTGTTAAGATGTTTCTTAATAACTTGTGCATTTGTATCTTGGTTTGCTTGACCATCGTCACCAGCAAACTTCATACCATCATCATAAGTTGCTACTTGATGTTCGTTGCCATCTTTATCTTGGTATACGATACGAGTCATAGTTTCACCAGGTTGGCCGTCAACGCCTGGAACACCATCTTTTACAGTGATGTCAGCAGTTGCATTTCTACCATCTTTACCAGCAGGGCCAGTCAAACCAATGTAACCAACGCCATCTTTACCAGCGATGGATACAGCGTCTTTACCGTCTTTACCAGCAATACCTACTTTGCCGTCTTGACCGTCTTTTGCACCTGGCGCACTTTCACCTTTAGGACCAGTGATAGATACACCATCTTTACCGTCAATACCATCTTTACCATTTACAACGACTTTATCTAAGTTTGTAAGGTCTTTGTTTAATGCATAAGTGTAAGTATGATTACCATCAGTACCGATTTCTTGTTTTACAGTCAAGTTTTTACCTGCACCGAATTTTACAGTTTTACCGCTTGCTACTTCTGTTTCTGTAGAGTTACCGTCAACATTACCATCTGCATTAGTTTTGAAGCTATAAGAAGCAGTTGGAGCTGGGATGTTCAAGTCGGAGAAGTCAATAACTGCTTTAGGACCAGTTACTGCTTTACCATTACCATCATTGAATGTCAATTCAACCTGTTTAGTAGTCGCATTGTATTTGTATGCTTGAGTCGCTGCGCCTGGGTTAGTATTACCAGATGCTGCGCCACCTTTATCTGCGTCGTTACCGCCATCTGTTGGAGCGATGTGTAATTCAGAAGCTTTCAATGCTTCAGCAGTGTTATGAAGGTCAGATACATTAACTGCTGCATTCTTAACATTAGAATTAGCATCAGCTGCTGCTTTCAATTTATCCAAGTATGTAGCAGTTTGACCTGCAGGCATTGTTGGATTTTGATTTTTAATAGCAGAACCGATATTGTTAACAATCATGCCACCATCTTTTGTTGTTTGACCAGCTGCTGCTTTAGGGTTTTCGAAAGAAGTGATGATATCGCCAGTATATTCAGCTGTTTCACCAACTTTATGGAATTTACCGTCTTTATCTTTCGTTAATTTTTTACCATCTGGAGTTGTGTAAACTGCTGGAGTTACAGCATTTACAGTGTAAGTAGTTTGACCAGTAGTACCGTCAGCTACGGATGTAACAGTTACATTCTCACCAGCTTCAACGATGGAGCCAAGACCAGTGATGACTTTCTTACCATCATCAGAAATGTTGGAAAGATTAGAGTTAGCAACACCTTTGATTTTTGCAAATGTATTTGCTTTTTCAACACCATTGCCATCAGTGTATGTCAATGTTACTTCATCTTTTTTAGCAGCTGCATCTTTATTTGTTGCACCAATTTCATATGTACCAGGTGTAATGTGTAATTCATCAGCAAGGTTAGCTACTTTATTAGTAGTTATTGTACCACCATTGTTAGTAGTGTATGTAATGCGGTCGCCATCTTTCTTAATGGAGATATTATCGTTTGCATCACCAAGTTTGATTTCTTTAGTTGTTACGCTGTCCAACCCTTTAAGGTTTTTGTTCAACTTAACAGTTAATTTATCAACACCATCAGCTTCTACTGCGATGTTGTCAGCAGCAGACTCGAATTTAGTACCGTCAGAAGTTTGAATTTCTTTAGCACCAGTTGCATCAGTACCTTCTTTAGTACCTTCCCCTTGAACTTTTACAAGTGTATTAAGTTTATGGTTGTTTTCAGTGGATTCATTATTACCAGTAAATTTCAAACCATCGTTAAGTGTAGCAACTTCTTGTTTGCCACCTTTATCTTCGTATACGATACGAGTCATACCGTCTTTGCCGTTATGACCATTAACTCCATCATGACCATCTGTACCATCAACGCCTTTAGCGCCTTTTTCTACAGTGATTTCAACACGGTTTTTACCGTCTTTACCATCAACACCATCTTTGCCATCGATACCGATTTTACCATCTTTACCATTTTGACCAGTTACAGTCACAGTTTCAACAGAAATATCTTTATCCAAGGAGTATGCAACGGATGTATTACCAGCCTTATCGTTAGTTTGTGTAACTGTCAAGTTTTTGCCAGCTTGCATTGTTACAGATTTAGTATCAGCAATATTTTGAGTCGTATCACCAGCGTGAGTACCTTCTGTAGTTGACACTACACCAGAATTAAGATTCCAAGAGGAAGATGTTGTAGTACCTGTGCTAGCTACAGTGATTTTGAAATCAGTGTTATCACCAACAATTGTAGGTGTTACTGTTACGTTTTTGGAACCAGAAGATACAGTGTATGTTTTGTTCAATTTAGCTTTTGCATCATCGGACAAATC
Source organism: Veillonella sp. ICM51a (assembly GCF_000524355.1). Lineage (NCBI taxonomy): Bacteria > Bacillati > Bacillota > Negativicutes > Veillonellales > Veillonellaceae > Veillonella > Veillonella sp. ICM51a. The sequence continues at coordinate 10,105 of NZ_JAPX01000026.1, read as the reverse complement.
GGCTACCACATTGCTACCAGAAGCAGATGTTTTAATGTATTTACCATTATCTGCGCCAACTACGCCAAAGCTCAAACCACCACTTTGGTTTAATTTTTGTGTGCCAGTAGCACCAGAATTACCAGTTAATTTAACTGTGTTGTTGAAGCCATCGCTTACTTTTTTCAATTGGTCTTCAGTTGCTGCACGACCGGAAACAACAGTTGGGTTAGTAATATCCCAATCTTTGTTTTGTAAGCCAGTTACATAACCACCTTTACCATCTAAGGAAATAGGGTTGTCGCCGTCTACTTTTACAACTTGATCACCAGCGAAGGAAATTTTACCAGAACCAGCGCCATTTGTGATGGAGGAGATATCAGCCAAGTCACCTTTAACATTTACTTTATAAGGAGAATCTTTAGAACCATCACCTTCTACAGTAGTATTTTTACCGTCAACGAGTTTAGCTTTATTTTCTTTTAATTGTTTTACGTTAACTGCGTCAGTGTCAGCAACACCTTCTTTAACGTTATGGATAATTTGGTCACCAGCACTAATATCATCTGTAGTGAAGGATACTGTACGACCACCTGCTTCTGCAGTAATACCATGAGTATCGACAAGAGAAGTAGAACCATCATCAACTCTCTCTAAAACGAGATTAGCCGCTGCAAGTGTAGAACTACCGTCAGTACCTGCTACGCTGATTTGGCGAGTACTCATTGATGTACTACTGATACCATCCGCATCTGAAACAGTAACCGTATTATTATCAAGTTTAGTGCCGCCAATTGTTAAGGAACCATCTTTAGTTAAATCAACATCTTTATTTAAGTTGTACTTAACAACGCCATCGTTACCGATTTCTGCTGTAGTATTTGTACCGTTTGTAAAGTCTAAACCTTTTTCTAATGTAACAGTTTTATCGCCAGCACCGTTAGCTTTGTAAGTCAAAGGAATTACTTTAGCTGCTTTAGCGCCATCGAATGTAACAGCATAAGATGTATTATGGTTAGTATCATCTTTGGTTGGTGTTACAGAGATAGGATTATTTGAATCAGCTGTATAAGAACCATCAGCTTTTGTAGTACCACCATTATTTACTGTTACAGCTTCACGAGCTGCGTCTTTTACGTCGTTACGGGATACGTTTACTTCGTAAGTTGCACCAACATCACCGAAGTTTTCACCTGCTTTAGGTGCCACTTTAGCAATATTTTTGTCACTGGAACCAGCTACGTCTGCTTTAGCTTGTACCTTTTCAGTGGAAGTTGCACCGCCTGCTGCTGCATCGATTTCGAATACAGTTTTACCGCCTTCAGTTTTTTGATTTACTGTAACGGAAGAACCAGCTTTAGCTTTCACCAAGCCATCGTAATCAAATTTAACATTTACATTAGCATCTTTACCGTTTGCATCGTTTTCGGACACAGTTGTAACACGGTTGTTATCGCCTTTAATGTTCAATTGACCGTTGTAGGCAAGGAAATCTGCGGCAACTTTGTTTGTGCCGATTGTAGCTGTATTGGTATCAGCACCAACACGTACGCCAACGTTTTTCAATTGTGCTACGTTAACTGCATCAGTATCTTGGTTACCAGCTGCGACATTGATGATTTGACGTTTTTGAGTATCATTACCAACGGAAACAGCACCAGTATTAATGGAACCAGAATCCCATTGATCATTATTACCAGTCAAATCAGCAGTATATGCACGATTACGAACTTTTGTACCATCTACGAATTTACTATTAAAACCAACATTCTCATTAGAAGCTGTTGTACGGCTCACTGAAGAACCAGAACCAAGTGCTACACCACCTGTTACACCAGTGACTTGAGCAGATGAACCAAGTGCTAATGCGTCATACGCATTTGCACCAGAAATAGTTGCACCAAAACCAATAGCTTGGGAACGAACACTTCCTGCATTAGATACGTTAGCCCCTTGACCGATTGCAACGCTTTCACGAGCTTTTACATAGGAGTCTTGACCTACTACAACGCCATCGGAAGCATTAGCATAAGAACCTTTACCAACTACTACAGAGTAATGAGCATTGCCTTCTGTTTTTGCACCTTTACCAATTACTACTGCTGCATTAGATTCATCACTTACAGTTGCACCAGATCCAATGGCAACTTCTTCACCAGAGTTATAAATATCGGTTGCAGAATCAGTACCAGTTCCTTTATGGATTGTTTTAGTAGATGTATTAACACCACCTACTACTGCACCGCCTGTGCCAGAATAGGTGTATGTAGATGTTGTTGCTTGTTCATTTACAGTTGCATTTTTACCAACTGCAACAGCCGCTTGTTCATTTGCAGTTGCACCATGACCAACGGCAGTAGCGCTTGTAGCTGTTGCCGAGGCTAAACCACCTACTGCCACAGAAGCAGTACCTGTTGATTTGGTTTGAGCACCTAAAGCAACAGAGAATGTACCACTAGAAATAGTTTTAGGTACTAAACCAGAACCATCTGGAGCACCATTAGAACCAATAGCAATAGAGCCAACACCTGTTGCTTCAGTTCTATTACCAATCGCCATAGCAAGACGTTCTGTCGCTTTATTTTCACGACCAACAGCTAATGTATCTTCATCGACAGCTTGGTTATCACGGCCAATAGCAATTTGAGAGTTAATACCAGCACTACCACCGCCTGCTGTAGAGTTAGCAGTATTTCCTTTACCAATTGCGATACCGCCACCAGTGTTAGCAGTATTTTTATTACCCATAGTGATTGTATCGGCTTCTTTAGATTCATTTTCTTCACCAATTGCAATAGCACGGTCGCCAGAAGCTTTATTCTTGTAACCAACAGCTACAGCACCAGCTACGGAAGCGCCATCAATTACGTTTTCACGACCGAATGCAGAGGATTGATCTCCATTTACAGTATTGCTAGAGCCAACAGATGTAGAGTCCTGACCTGCTGCCTTATTATTAACGCCAACGGCTACCGCTGAAGTATTTGTGGCTTTACTCATACGACCAATGGCAATAGAATTATTTTTAGTAGCTTCAGTATCGACACCAACTGAAATAGAATAATCACCAGTAGCTTGTGCTGTGTAACCAAAAGCACTTGCATTTTTACCAGTCGCTCTACTCCAACCACCAACAGTAGTAGAGTATTCACCAGCAGTCAAACCATGACCATCACCAGTAGCTGTATTAGTCGTTTCATAATTAGTACGAGTACCAATTGCAATAGCGCCTTTATTAGTTGCTTGTGATAAATTACCAAGAGCGACAGAAGCGTCTCCACTAGCTACAGTATTGCTACCAATCGCGGTGGCGGAGCCACCAGTTGCTGTATTACTACTACCTAAAGCAGTTGAAGAATTACCAGTTGCAGTATTAAAGCCACCATATGCAACTGTACCCTTTTGGTCATTAGTCGTATTAGCGTAACCAACAACCGTAGAGTTCTTACCTACACTATTTTTTTCATTATTAGGAAGACCATCTGGTTGAATATTAACTGCACTATTATTAAGTTTAACTTCTGCTTGTACCGGTGTACCCATTTGAGCGCCAGCACCAACCATAGCCAAGCCAGCTAATACGCTAGCCAAAACTTTTTTCTTGCCACCATTGTTTTTCGCTACTTCAGATACTACAACGTAGCATTCTTTTGTTTTGCTCCAAACAACTTTAAAAATCTTATTCATAGAAACTATGAACCCCCTTTGAAAAAGACACAATTATAATCCTTATTATTACAATGTTGTTCGATGAGATTTTCCATGTTTGTGAAAGCCTTAAATTTGAGACATAACACATGTTTCATTTATTCCTCATCTTGCGTCATATATAAGATAACAAATATAAAAGCCCTTGTAAATAGTTTTTTCATTTTTCCCTCACATATTTTTATTATTTTACATTTATTTATAAATATTTTATATTTTAACTCAATTTTTATTGATTTTATGGGTATTTTTCTCTATATACACGCTATCTATTTCTATATAATTCGATTTACTATAACATTTATCGATTTTTGCATTAGTTTTACTTATAAACTATCGCTATGTCATTTTAATAACTTTCACATACATCGATATGATAGAAATCTGCATAAAATAAGGATTTTTAATTTTTAGTCATCTTTTGACCGGCAGCACAAATTAATAATTCTAAATAATATAAAACGAAAAAATCGCCCCATACGGGACGATTTTTAGGGATTATGAAATTTTGTTCATGAATAAATGTTTCATACTCATTTGTTATCTCCATCATTAATATATGGAATACCTCCATAGCGACCGTACAAATAGTTTTTCATATAGTTTAAATCTCTACGTGAACTTTCACCAGTCCCATCTTTATATTCTGCCATTGAATATAGAGAGGATAATCCATGTTTGTCTTTTTCAACAAACCATATTTCATCACGACGCAATAGTTCATTAGTCATATTCGATACATCATGAGAAGTAAAAATAAGTTGTGCCCCATGTTGATTTGTTTCTTGATTTAAAAAGCGTTGCAGTATATGGCGTAATAACAAAGGATGCAAACGAGCATTCAATTCATCGACAAATAAAACGGTGCCATTATCTAATGCATCTTGAATCTCTTGATATAAAGCGAACATTTTTAATGTACCTGCTGATTCATCTTGTAAAGAGAGCCATTGTGATGAATTGGTACCAATCACTTGATGTTTTGTGAAGATTTTGAATCGAGGTTTGCCGTCTCTATCTTCATCCATACGTTCTACTTTAAATCCCTTTATACTAGTATCAAATGTAGATAGATAGGTAACTAAATCTTGTTGTATTTTTATGTCTGATGTAAAACCTCGTGGTAAATAACGATATTTCTTAGCAGATTCAACAGAATTAGCAAAATTAGATAATCTATTATTTATAAACCAATCTCTTATTAATTGACATTTATTAATTTTAAGTTTTGCACCTAATGAAATAATAAGAGCCCTTTTATCTAATGATAAGGTAAGATTATTTTTTTCTCCATCCGATAGTCCAGATAATTTTGGTGCACCTTTTTCTTCATTACGATAAAAAATTGTTTTAGCCTTCCTCATCGTTTTAGCGCGACACAGTAACCATTCTTCCACAATACCGCTTTCATTAACAGTAAATCCATAGGTATATACTTTTTCACTATCATCATTTGGTAATGTAAGGTAGACTTCAAAGGTCGATACATCATGAGGTGAGTTTAGGTCAAATAAAAATGGAGTCACCTTCATCTGCGATTGTTCTAATGTATCATCGCCAAAACCAAATGAATACTTAACGTAGTCTGTCATATATTGAAAGGCATAAAATACGTTTGATTTGCCACTCGCATTAGCCCCAAAAATGGCTGCTAAAGGAAGTATTTTTTCGTTTCCCTTTTTTATAATATGTTCTTCAAACTCTTTTCCACGTGTGGCCGTCATATCTAAAATAGCTTCATCACGAAATGATTTAAAGTTTTTATATGAAAATTGTATAAGCATAATTAAATCTCCTCTTATTTAAGTATACTACCGCCCCTCATTATTTACAAGAAAATACGTAAATTTCTCATTTCAGTGTAAATAAATAGACTTATTTATAACAAATAGGACTATACTAAATCAACCAAATAGATTATGCAATTATCACTGCTTATTATGAAAGCATAAATGAAAAAATCGCCCCATACGGGACGATTTTTAGAGATTATGAAATTTTGTTCATGAATAAGTGCTTCATACTCATTACACAGAAACTAATGTACTATGCCACAATACGAGCATAGCCCACCAACGTTTCTTCAATATATCCAGAGTCTAATAATAACTCTATACTACCCTTGATTTCGGCTATAGTAAATTTTTCAGCTTTACGTTGAGACCATGCTTTAAATTGATTAATAATCTCTTGTTCTGTCATACCATCAGCTTGTTGGATGATAAACAAAACAGTAGACACACATTCTACTTGTTCAACCGAGGCTAAACTATTCACAAATGCAATCGCTTGTTGTAAAGGCTTTTGCATAGACTCATAGGCATCATTAACCCTTTTACTAATAATTTCATTCTTCACAGATTGATAGGCTGTCTCTACATCTTGTATAGAGTGATATTCTACATATTCCTTAATATTACGGCTAATGATATCTATGGAGTGATCATAAGGACCAAATTTATATTTTTTAAAATGGAAATATGGTTTAGTTAGCTTCATATTCATAAAAAAAGCTGTTTTTTGTAACGTGATTTGATTAAAAAATCCAGTCCGCAACCCTCGTTTTATATCTAATAGCAATAAAGCTGCTAATGATAACTTAGGTTTATGTTTAGCTTTATTAGAAGCAAAATTTCCAGGCTCATGAATATAGATATCTATATCTTGTACAGACTCTAGTGAAGTCATTAATACATCTCTGACATCACTCCAGTCTAGGCCGCCATTACCACTACCTAATGGTGGAATAGCAATAGATTTAATCTTTCGCTTCTTTATAATACGAATCAAGTCTTCCATACCTTGTTGTATATATTCCATTTTAGATGGCTTACGCCATTGATTTTTAGTTGGGAAATTAATAATCAGCTTATCATCAGTTTGATATGTATGCATGCGTCCAATAACTACATCGCCTCGTTTACAAGCATTAACATAGTCTTTATTCATTTCTGGATACATGAGCTTGAATTGATAGGCCAATCCCTTTCCCATATACCCCTCGCAATTTACAGTGTTGACTAACGCTTGTGCGGGCGAGGTAAATATATTTGTATTAACAAATGTAATCCTAATTCTTTCCTACTTGGTGAATAAAGATGGTGATACACGTACTTGTGTACTATAGTTCTTTACTAACAGTTCTACTTGATTTTTGACATCTTCATTCGGTACAAAAATCGTATAAATATCTTTAAAAGGTACACTCTGATCTAAGTCTTTTTCGGTTCGTTTTGACAAAATATCTTCATTTGCTATGTCAGTATAAGCAATTTGCTTCTCTTGAAGTGAAACTCGTGATAATAGCCCATCATGAATTTTACTCTCATTGTAAATCAACCAAATAGATTATGCAATTATCATTATCTATGCTTATTATGAAAGTATAAACGAAAAAATCGCCCCATACGGGACGATTTTTAGTGATTATGAAATTTTGTTCATGAACTTTATAACAACTAGCCTATAACGTGACTTAATACAACACCTACATTAGTACATTGATATGCCATATTGATCTTGCTAATATTCCTAGTATTTTTTAATGGTAACTCAATTGAGTGATTACTATTAGACATAATTTTATATAATTGTTTGGTATCCCCTTTTTTATATTTAACGCCTAATTTCTTTCCTAATACTCGCTTTAAATTCTCTCTGTCTTTTAATACATCAACAGGTCGTGCTGTCATAGTATCATAATGAGCTAATAACCAAACTTCAAAAGCTATATTAGAAAACACTAATTGTACATTAGGCTGAGATGCTAAATCTCTACAGATTTTATCATAATCAGATTCAGTTAATTCATCTCTATCAATAACAATATAGTAGTAATCATAAGTTTTTCCTTCGGCCTCTTCCTTGCCATGTGCTTCACTCAGGCCTTGAATAACGGCCATATTACCACTATTAGATATACGTTTGACCTCTGTCGCAGACAATTTATATCGTTGAAAAATAGCATTAAAGTATTTTTCTTCAGTAATACCATCAACAATAAAAAGATTTTTGAATTTTTTAGGTATACCTTCCGTTTGACGTGCCATATGAAATACCTCCCATACACTAAACGGACTCTATAATATCTTTCATCAATGCATCACTAACAATTTGATTACCACCGTACACACCATCTTGGTAGTTTTTCTTAATTTCTCGTATATCTAGTTCATTGAAATCAAAAGCACTATGTAATTCTGAAATCCCATAATAATTTTTATCTACAAACCATATTTGGTCCGTTCGTAATGCATAATCTAAAATATCATTATCATGAGTGGTTGCAATCAGTTGAGACTCAGTTGTATTCCATTCGTTAAAAATTTTTAATAAAATAGTCACTAATTTAGGATGTAAGGATCGATCAAATTCATCAATAAGAAATAGCTTACCATGATTATCACGTTGCAAAATTGCTAATGCTAACATCAAAAAAATACGGGTACCAATACTTTCAGCTTCGTATTCAATGCTAAAAGTGTCGCCATTAATACCTTCATGTTCACATTTGACCAATAACACAGACTTAGATGTGTCAATATTTTGTTCATTTGGAATCTGAATAAGTTCTGTTTTAATATCTTGTATATTAAAATCAGCAGCCCTAAGGAAATACAATACATCATCCTTTAATTGTGGGTTATCATGTAATGCACGCAATGCTTTTCTACTATCCATACTACTAGTTGGTAGACTAGGTGACAAAATATCTAGCGCAAACCATTCATAAGCTTTTTTTGCCAATAATACATTATTGCTTTGAGCAAAATATAATAAAGGTTGATTTCTGCGCAGAGAAGATTCTAATGATACAATCGATTCCGGCATATGTACATGTTCTGTATCTCGACTAAATAATATTTTACCGTCAACAACTAAGGATTCTTCTACTACGAAATCCTCATTATATTCTATGGTATACGTAAATTGTTTATCATTTTTTATAAATCGAATGTTAAAATACGTATTATCATTACCATGAGCATACGTATCTATAGGCAATGGATCAATTTCTGACAGCGTTCCATGTAGGACAACAATCCTAAGTAACATAAGAGCACGTAATAAATTGGTTTTACCTGATGCATTACCACCAAATATAAATGCTGACTTAACAGCATCTACAGTATCATGTTGAATGGTATTCTCTTTACTATAGGCGGTAATACCCTCACCTGTTTCCATAGAAAAGGTTACCTTATCCTTAAATGAACGTACATTAGAAAATGTAAAGTCAATTAGCAAATCATCACTCCCTTTCTATATAAAGTACTTGTATCATCATTGTAAATCAACCAAATAGATTATGCAATTATCATTATCTATGCTTATTATGAAAGCATAAAAAACAGCAAATAGTTGGCTGAGGGATAGCCAGCTATCTGCTGTTTTTATGTCTATCATGTAGCCTAAAAAGGGGAGGTTGGCTACAGGGTCACGATAGTAAGGGTATCGTTATTCGATTGTTAGTGGATTATTTGCTTTTTTCAGCTAATAATGCGTTCACTAATTGTTCAAGTTTTTCTACGCGATCTTGAAGTTGATCGTTTTCCTCTTGAAGATTTTGCATAGCTTGATTGTTCTTCTTAACTAGGCTTTCACCAGCACCAATTCTGAAAGTAGCACCCATGCCATACATTTGTTCAGATTTAGCGATACCTACAGATGCGTTCAAGAACACGCGATCGTTAGGAGCATAACCGTAACCAAGAGCTAATGCTTTTTCACCATGGTATGCACCAACACCAGCCATAATTTGACCTTTTTCAGTGCCGTCAACGTAGTAAGGTTTCAAGGAGGACATTGCTGCACTCATTGCACCTACACGGTCAACGCGTACGTTTGTTGCATCGATTTGTGAAAGTGTATTAGATTGGATGTCATACAATTGGCTGCCATTAACAGCATCAGTAGAATCGGCAGAGATTTTACCTGGTGCCACGTTTGTGATAGTACGTTCGTTGCCTTTAGAACCAACACTTACTGTGTTAGGACGATCAGCTATAGAACCAGCACCAAGGGCTACAGAGTTTTGACCAAGTGCTTGAGAGTTGGCACCCAATGCGGTTGCATCTTTTGCAAGAGCTTTTGCATTTGTACCAATAGCAGTTGCATTTTCTCCATTAGCTTTAGAACCATCACCAATTGCCATAGAACCTGCACCATTTCTTGTACCTGGAGTAATACCAGAGTTAGTTAATGCTGCTGCAGTTGCTGTAGCTGTAGATGCTGCAGTAGATGCTGCTGATGCGGAGCTTGCTGCATTGGATTCAGATGTAGCCGCATTAGATGCGCTTGTAGCTGCATTGGATGCACTAGTAGCTGCATTAGATTCAGATGTTGCTGCATTGGACGCAGATGTTGCTGCGTTAGATGCACTAGTAGCTGCATTGGATTCAGATGTAGCCGCATTGGA
>NZ_JAPX01000025.1:0-9204 GCF_000524355.1 Veillonella sp. ICM51a | reverse complement strand
CGGCCGGGTCTGTCTACGCCCTTCGGGCTCCGCAGGGCCAAAGTCGCTGCGAAAGTAATGTTCATTCACAATTATCTTTCTAAACCATCTATATGCGGGCTTTCAATCCACTAGTTCATTATAACAATTGCATCTTTTCGATATCATAAATAGATTGTTTCACGTGAAACATTTTTGATTGCACATGGGTACAATGGTACAGAATGGGTACAATGGTACAGATGTACAAGGTAATGTTTCACGTGAAACATAGTGTGTTAAAATTTTATTCTGTTGGTTGTGCTTTCATAGCTATACCAGATGTTTCGGCTGTTGTTTTGCTTGTTTCTGGTTTTGTAGCCGCTGTTTTTTCTGGAAGTTTTCTTGATTGGCAATCTTTTTGTGAGCAAGAGCTACAACCGCGTTTTGTTGTCAAGCATTGATCTCCTGGCATCAAACCGATAATAGCTGTTACGGATTTTCTTGGAAATAATAAGAAGTTTTCTGTAACTTGTAGTCCGATTTGTTCGGTTTTGATGATTTTACCAAGTTGTGGTTGAATTTCTAAAGGCCAGTTGCCATAGCCTGGGCTAAAACGCCATGTAGGTGCATAACCTTGTTTCTTAGCAATGTTATTGATTACCTCGTTAACTTGGTCAGCCACTTGTTCAACTGCAGTTGTTGCAGCTGCATCTAGTAAGAGACCTACTGTGTAGTTGCCTTGTTTGAATAGCTGTTCGCTACGTCTTTCAACGTCTTCGCCGACCGTAACACCTAGCACATACACCTTTGTAGATTTTTCAAGATGTTTTTCAATGATGGATCCTTCAATTTTGAGCGGCGGATTACTTAAAATAACTTTATTTTCCGCATCGTAATCATATTCTTGGTAGACACCTTTTGGCGTCGCTAATAATTGGATTTCTTTACAAGCTTCGTCAACGAATTTTTCTGGAAAATCTTCGGCATGACGAAGTCCTGCATATCGCTTTACTTCATCTTTGTTGATGACGGGAAGCATTCCGTTATAAATGGGCATGTGAAACGCCTCCTTTAAAAATAAAATAGATTGTATGGTTAAAATGTTAAACCTATTAAAATACTGTCTTTTATAAGTATAAATATATCTATATATACTGTAAAGGCTATAGCTTCATATAATTTATTGAGGTGCGTCCATAGAAAAAAGTTATATGTAATTGTTTTATATCTAATGGTGTAAATCTATTTAGTGATGATACATAATCAAATAAATTTATAAGCTGGTATATCATGTTGGTGAACATATGTTTTTGTAATGTTTCACGTGAAACATTCTTATTTGTTTTTAGATTCTATTTGAAAATGATGGTCATACCTATAAAGTTCTATTTCTTTTGCGTGCCCTATGTTATAATGAAATGAAATATTTTTGAACGTAAAGTTGAGGTGAATTTTGTGGGCAAAGTAATAGCGATTACTAATCAAAAAGGCGGTGTAGGCAAGACTACAACATCTGTTAATCTCAGTGCTTGTTTAGCTGATGCAGGTAAAAAGGTGTTATTAATAGATTTGGATCCGCAGGGTAATGCTAGTTCTGGATTAGGCATTGAAAAAGATGATTTGGAATTATGTATTCACGATGTGTTGATAGATGGCGAAGACATTGCTAATGTTATTCAACCTACAATGCTTAAAAAGCTTTTTGTAGCGCCTGCAACGATTCAATTGGCTGGTGCTGAGGTAGAATTAGTAGGGATTGTTTCACGTGAAACAATTTTGAAAAAAGCCATTGCTTCTATACGCGATGAGTATGATTTTATCATCATTGATTGCCCGCCATCTCTTGGTTTGCTAACATTGAATGCTTTCACAGCGGCTGACAGTGTTTTGATTCCAATTCAAACTGAATTTTATGCCTTGGAAGGTGTTAGTCAACTTGTTAAGACGATTACAATCGTGCAACAAACATCTAATAAAGATCTTGTAATTGAGGGTGTGTTACTCACCATGTTTGATGGACGTACTAATTTGTCTGTCCAAGTGGCAGATGAGGTAAAATCGTTCTTTGGTACTAAGGTGTATAAAACGATTATTCCTCGAAATGTTCGCCTCAGTGAAGCACCAAGTTATGGGGAACCGATTATTGTGTATGATCTGAAATCAAAGGGTGCAGCTGTTTACACTAAATTAGCTAAAGAGGTTATTCGAGATTCTAAGAAAACGAAATAATTGGTATAGAATAGACTAAATAAATATGATTATGTAATGTAAGCACAAACTGTATATTGGTTTGTGCTGCATTTTATATATGCGGTGTGAAAGTACTAATAGATTGGGGTTAATTATGGCGATGAAACAGAAAAAGGAACGAAAAACATTAGCAGCAATGATAGGAGAACAGTCTATAGAGACGGCTTTACCTGAGCGTGAAGTTCACGAGTTGCCTATAGGGGATGTAATTCCTAATGAGGATCAACCACGTAAGAATTTTGATGAACAAAGTTTAGCTACTTTGGCTGAATCTATTAAGAATTTAGGTATCTTTCAACCAATCGTCGTTCGCAAGCAAAAGGATAAATACCAAATCGTAGCCGGTGAGCGTCGCTATCGCGCGGCATTAATGGTGGGCCTAGAAACAGTACCTGTAGTTGTAAAAAATTATAATACAGAGGAAATGACAGAAGTCGCTTTGGTAGAAAATCTCCAACGTGAAGGTTTGGATCCTATTGAAGAAGCTTTGGCATATCAAGGTTTGATGAATACGTATAAGCAAACTCAGGAGATGATTTCTGCACGTCTTGGACGTAGCCGTTCATATATTGCCAATATGATGCGCCTTTTGAAATTAGCTGCATCTGTTCAAAAAGATTTAATTGAAGGCGATTTAACTGTTGGTCAAGCTCGACCTTTGTTGGCTCTACGTAGTGCAGCGCAACAAGTAGAAGCAGCAGAGCGCATTAAAGAGGGCGAGTTAAGCGCTCGTCAAGCAGAGCAGCTCGTGAAAGCAATGATGTCTAAAAAGACTAAGTCTAAAGACACTACAGAGCCACATGATACAGCTGAGGTTCGTGCATTGGTAGATCGTTTAAAATTGAGCCTAGGCTCTCCAGTATCTATTAAATTTAGAGCTGGTAAGAAGGTACAAGGTAAAATTGAAATTGCCTTTAGCTCTGAAACTGAATTAGAACGTCTTATTGCTTATATGGATGCTCAGGAGAGCACAGAACATGAAAAAACAATGGAGTTTCGCGTATAATGGAACAAACACCAAAGGCTAATCGCGTACACATCGGCTTTTTTGGCCGTTGTAATGCGGGTAAGTCGACCTTAATTAATATGCTAACGGATCAACCAGTATCCCTTGTGTCTGAAGTGGCAGGCACTACGACTGATCCTGTTAGCAAATCTATGGAAATATTGCCTCTAGGCCCTGTGGTCATTACCGATACGGCGGGAATTGATGATACATCGGAACTGGGCGCTCTTCGCATTGAAAAATCCGAAGAAATTATCAAAAAAATCAATCTCGCTGTCTATGTGTTGCGTAATGATGAAGCGCCCACTGCTGATGATATGATGTGGCTTAATAAGTTGAAACAAAACAATGTGCCTATCGCATTATTCATCAATGAAATTAACGCTTTTAATAGTGAAAGCACTCATGATAACGATAGCAATGGTAATGATACTAATCCAAATTATGTAGATGCGTATCCTGATTTATCTGCTATTGCCACTGTCGTAGGCTCTACGGACTTTACATCGAATCGGGATCGTCTTACCTTGCTTGATTTGCTAGGTGGTTTAACACCGCTCGATGTAGAAGGCGAGCAATCTCTATTACAAGGGTTAGTTGATCCAGGGGATACTATCATTTTGGTATGTCCTATTGATTCGGCGGCGCCAAAGGGTCGTCTAATCTTGCCACAAGTACAGACAATTCGCGAGATTTTGGACCACAAAGGTCTTGCCTTGGTGTGCCAAACAGAAGAGCTACCGACCATGCTCAGTAAGCTTTCACAAAAACCAAAACTCGTCATCACCGATTCGCAAGCCTTTGAAGCGGTGAATGCGTTGACGCCTGCGGATATTCCATTAACATCATTTTCCATCTTAATGGCTCGCTTCAAGGGAAAATTGCAGGATTTAGTAACAGGGGTGAAAGCCCTTAACAACTTGAAACCTGGTGCGCGTGTGCTCATCAGTGAGGGCTGCACACATCGTCGCCAATGCGATGATATTGGAACCGTTAAAATTCCGATGTGGCTTAAAAAGAAGGGGCATACGGATCTACAGCTTGAATTTACCAGCGGTGGTGCGTTCCCTAAGGATGTAAGCGGTTATGATCTTATCATCCATTGCGGGGCTTGTATGTTGACGCGTCGCGAGGTGTTACGGCGCATTGATTGTGCCGTTGTGCAAGGTACGCCTATTGTGAATTATGGTGTACTTATTGCGTCATTACATGGTATACTAGAACGTGCTATTAGTCCGTTTATGGACGAATTAGATAGAAAGGGTTTTGAATGTTAGAATCTATACAACCCTATATCGGTGTATTAGGATGCGTATTAGCCGTTATTTTATTGGTATATTGCATTATCCTACATATTAGATTAGGGAGCTTAACGAAGAAGTTCAATTTCTTCATGCAAGGTGAAAATGGGGCTAGCCTAGAACGTAAACTTTCAGTAGAAATCACTGAAATTCGCGAGGCTGCAAAGGGATTGCAGGATATGATTGAGGAACAAACTCAAATTCGCAATATTCAAGGCAACACATTACAAAAAATCGGCTTTAAGAAGTATAATGCATTTGATAACATCGGCAACGATTTGTCCTTTTCCCTTACATTGCTTGACGGCAATAATAATGGGGTTTGCATTTCCAGTATCTATGGCCGAAATGACTCTCGTATTTTCAGTAAACCAATTGTGAAAGGTAAAAGTCTCGTTAATCTTTCACAAGAGGAATTAGAAAGTTTAAATGAAGCGCTTGGGGAACGTACGAATGAGGAAGCGTTAGCAAGCGTTATCCACTCTCAATAGGCAAATCGCTATGTTGTGTTCATATAGAGCGCACATGCATGATAAGTTGAGGAATGATTAAAAGTAAGGAAGGCATTTTGAAAGTACCAAGTATTTTGAGTTCTGTAGTGTCTCAGAATGGTGATAATTGCACCATTACATTGAGTCATAAACAAGCGAAGATTGTAGCGGTAGTGGCCGTAATCTTATTTGTAGCAGCACTTGTTTTATCCATTTGGGGCATTGCACGACAAGCAGAAATCGTTCAATTGCGTCAACAAACACAATTGCAAACAGAACAACTAAAACTGTTACAACAAAAAACAGAAGTGTTGGATAAGAAAATCCAAAACTTAAATCAAATTAGTGAAGAAAATAAACAAATGTTAAAGGGTGCTGAGTCCGGCACACCATCTCAAGGTGGTAGCGATGGCTCTGACCCAAAGCAGGAAGCCGCTAGCGATGAGACTAGTCCCACGCTAAGTGCGGCGCAACTTTCAGCAAGACTATCTAAATTAGATAAGGATGCACAAAAATTATTGGTTAGCTTCTACACGATGCGAAACATCTTGCGTGATGGTGGGGCTCAAGACATCGCTGCATTGCAACAATTGAACTACACCACAGGTTCTGGTGGATATACGAATAGTACAACGCCAAGCATCTGGCCAAGTAAGGGTGTTATTACATCCCCATATGGCACTCGTGTCGATCCTGTGACCGGTGCTGCTAGCGCATTCCACGAAGGTGTTGATATCGCTGACGATTACGGCACACCTATCGTTGCTACTGCAGCGGGTACCGTAACATTTGCAGGCTACACCGAAGGCGGTTATGGTAACCTCGTAGAAATCGATCACGGCAACGGATTTGTGACTCGCTATGGCCACAATAGCGCCGTTCTCGTTACACCGGGCATGACCGTAAAACAAGGCCAAGTCATCGCCCTTATGGGTAGTACTGGTAAAAGTACTGGCGCACACGTACACTACGAAGTACGGATTAATGGGTCCGCGGTTGATCCCATGGTATTTTTGCCAATTAGTAATTAAATACGCTATAAGACGGGATACCCCCTGTTCGAAAGCCGACACGCTACTGCGCTTACGCGGAGCCCGAAGTCGTTTTCGAACAGGGGGTATCCCTTTTGGCGTATTACTAATTACTAAACTGGCGGGAGTGGGGAAGCTACTGCGCTTACGCGGAGCCCGAAATCATTTTCAGAAGGGGTCTATCTTTTTTCTATCTAAATTTAGTTGACTAATTGGCATAAAATACCATTGTATAATTTAGGATAAAGGAGCGTACGAGATTGGCTTATATATGCCTTATAAAAAATTAGAACAGGAGTGTTCTAATTCTGAGTACCTAATATATGTTCCCTAAAAAATAGA
The DNA here is from genome assembly GCF_000524355.1 of Veillonella sp. ICM51a. Classification (NCBI taxonomy): domain Bacteria; kingdom Bacillati; phylum Bacillota; class Negativicutes; order Veillonellales; family Veillonellaceae; genus Veillonella; species Veillonella sp. ICM51a. Next base: position 2,822 of record NZ_JAPX01000025.1, on the reverse strand, counting down.
ACAGGCGTGTACTAATTCTGGGGACCTACTATATGTGTCTTAAAAAATAGAACAGGCCTGTTCTATTTTTGGGGACACACTATAAGGAACCTATGTAACAAGTATTCATTACATCTCTTCCCAAACGGCTAGGTTGGTAGTAATTCATATACCATAATTGGTACATGTTTATATACTGATGGTATAGATATCACATGTGGGATAATCCTTTTGGGTTGATAATAATATCTATTGGATATTGTATTGGTGTCTATTATTTTATAAGCATACATTATTGAAGTGCTAGATAGTAAGATGATGATGGGGTTCTAAATCCGACTTTGGCCCTGCGAAGGCCGAAGGCCGTAGTCAGACCTGGCCGGTGGAGGATTTAGGGCCCCATCATCATCTTGTTTGGCACCAATGTGTAGGTAATATAATTAATGAATCAATAGATATTATTATCTTATGCATAATTAGGATTGTCTTTCATGTGATATCTATTCCTTTTCGTCTATAAATATTGTACAATTATGGTATATGAACGGAGGTATATCTATGAAGGCCTATGTACAAGTTTATACCGGCGAAGGCAAGGGTAAAACGACGGCTGCGATCGGCCTCGCTATACGAGCTATAGGCGCTGGCAAAAAGGTTTTATTTTTACAGTTCATGAAGTCTAAAGTGTATAGTGAACATAATATTTTACCGACCCTCAAAAATATTACATTAGAAACTGTAGGTAAACCGTTTTTTATCATCAAGGAAGGCATGAAGAGCAAGGATGAGCTCGCCAAATGGGGTGATGAGGTGGTTGTATTTGAATCAGGAAATCCGCCTAAGGATTATGTAGCGCTCATTGAAAAGGGCTATGAACGCGCGTTAGAGGCTGTATCTAGCGGCGACTATGATTTGGTGGTTCTCGACGAATATAACATGGCTTTGTTCTTTGAACTCATTGATTGGAAAAAAACGGAGGCTCTATTAGAGGCTCGTAATCCGGAAACCGAAGTGGTGTTTACGGGGCGCGGGGCACCGCAAGAACTTCTTGATGTGGCCGATCTTGTGACGGAAATGAAGGAAGTTAAGCATTATTACATGCAAGGTGTAATGGCTCGCAAGGGCATTGAAAATTAGAGTATACTTTCACAAATCCCATAACCTAAGGAGGTGATGTGGTTGAGTATAGTCGCTATTGTGGCACTCATCGTAGTGCTTCTTATCGTAGCGCTGATCATGATTATCCTACTAACGCCAATCACATATAGCATCGAATGGAACGGCAGGACGCCGTACCGCGTAGAATTGTCGGTTAAATGGCTGTGGCGCGTATTGTCGCTGCATCTCGCATATTTTCAGGGCAAACCATTTTTTAAACAACTTTATCTATTAGGTATGCAGAAAATAGGCCCTGTGAAAGAATACGACGAATGGATTCAACAACGGGTTGATGACGAATATCAGAAGGCTGTTGACGAATTTGAAAATGATCCGATGGCTGCGCAGGCGGAAGCGATGATGAAAGCCATGCAAGGCGATGGCCAGGGCGGTACTGAACCGACTGAGCCGACGACCGTTGGTGCTTCTAGTGAAAGCCTAGATGCTACGAGCAGTGCAGGGCAAACATCAGATGCACAAGGTAAACAGGTTCGCGTTGAACGTGTTGATACATCTAAGGATGATAATAAGGGTGCTGAAGCGCGGGCTGCACAATATGATTCAATTCGCGATAACCCGACGATGAAACCTGATGATGAAGTGGTAGAAAAGGTTACTTTCAATAGTGATGGCACCGTAAAAGAGAAGGTATTTACGAAAATAGACGGCTTGAAAGATAGCGTAAAATCGCGCTTTCAAAAACCAGATTCTAATGATCCGGTAGCTAGTTTTAAATCGAAAATCCCGACCTTTTGGTTCATGAAACATGTGACGAATACGGAATTGTGGCGTCAATTATTGCTTGTTTCTAAGCGGTGTTATGACCATTCTAAACCACGAGATATCGCTGTAGAAGGGCGTATCGGTATCGGTGATCCTTTTAAGGGCGGCATGTTTGCTTCGATGTTGTACAGTATCTGGCCTGAACAGGCTGAACATATCGAGATTGATTATTTGAATTGGCATTTAGAAGGTAGTGGCCACATTAAAGGGCGCATTATTCTAGGCGCATTGGCATGGCACGGCACGCGATTCGTGCTTTCACAACCAATGCGTGCACTCATAGCTGAAACGGTCAAGGTCGTTTGGGTTAAGCGCAAAGAAAAGAAAGAATTAGAACGATTGAAAGCGGAACAGGCCGCTAACGCATAGTTGACATCAGTGGAGGTACTACGATGGAGAACAGTAACGTAAAAGAAAATTTAGAAGTCCTTTTTGAGAAGTTCAAAAATATGATTAAGGTGGAAACTGTAGTAGGTGAAGCGGTGCAAATCGGCGATACTACATTGGTTCCATTTGTGGACGTAACATTTGGTTTCGGCACTGGCACAAACCATAACACATCTGGCAAGAACCATGAATGTGGCGGCGGTGGCGGCGGCGCTCGCATGGAACCAAGCGCTGTGCTCGTAATCAAAGGTGAACGCATCGAGTTGTTCAATATTAAAGGCAATCCTTACAGCAGCAGCTTTGATCGCCTTATCGGCTTGGTGCCTGACCTCGTGTCCAAATTGAAATCCGATAAATACATCTATCTTAATGACGAACAATAATAGATAGTAAATTTTTAATAAGGGTTCATGATGAATTCATGGGCCCTTATTATTATTGTACGCCGAATAGGCATGACTAAACCCCCAGTTAAACTGGGGGTCGGTAAAAAATTCTTAGAGAAAAGGAAAGAA
>NZ_JAPX01000024.1:0-17705 GCF_000524355.1 Veillonella sp. ICM51a | reverse complement strand
ATTTGTGACAAGTGAATAAAAAATGAGAAGGAACTCTGTTATAATGAAGTTGCTTAATCCAAACATTACAACAAAAGGAGTTCCTTCTCATGCATTCTATTATAACTGAAGAATTAAGATTTCGTAAACGAGTATGTGAATATGCTATAAAGTATGGAAATAATGCTGAAGCTGCACGCCGTTATCATACTAGTAGACAACAAGTACAACGTTGGGTGAAGCGTTTCGACGGGACTATCGATTCACTTCGATTGTATAGTCGTAAACCACATTCTCATCCTAATCAACACACTGAGGAAGAACTAGCACTTATCAAGCGTATGCATTCTAAGTTTAAACATGAAGGGCTGTCTCAAGTATATGTTGAGGCAAAAAAGCGTGGTTATAAACGCTCATATGGCTCTATGTGCCGACAAATAAGGTGTCACATTAAAGAGAAAAAGGTTGTTAAATCTGTTCCAAAAAGCAAGTGGAAACCAGATCTAGTAACATATCCAGGAGAAAAGGTTCAGATTGATATAAAATACGTACCTCGCGAGAGTTTAGCCTTTTCAACACAAGGAAAATCTTACTATCAACTTACAGCTATTGATGAGTTTTCTAGAAAGAGAATTCTAAAAATTATAGATGAAAAAAGTGTTACTAATACAAGTCGGTTCTTATTAAATTTAGAAGCCAAAATGGGATTTCCTATTCATACAATACAAACAGATAATGGTCGTGAATTTACAAACTATGGAGTAAAAGATCGAGAGTGTTTATTTGATATTGTATTAAAAAGATTAGAAATAGAGCATAAAACGACAAGACCATTTTCTCCGTGGCAGAATGGAAAGGTAGAGCGCAGTCATCGAATTGATAGTGAGAGATTTTATTCTCGTAAGTTTAATAGTATGGAGAGTTTTCTAAAAGCACATAGTCGATATGCTAATAGATATAATAACATTGCACAAAAAGTCTTAAACTTTAAATCACCAAACCAAGTTATAACAGAGTACTTTATGAATCAAAAGGCATAGGTATTTGTCACAAATGTTTGATTACTCTAGAAAACACAGAATGTATGACTTCGTTTTAAATTTACAGTGCTCATAAAATGCGATAAAATATAAGGTACAGCTAATGTAATGGCTGTACCTTATTATTTTGTATAAGGAGTTGCACATATGCATTTTGAAGCCCTCATACATACCTTTAGAATCCTTGATCTCATCGATATCTTGACGGTTGCTATCGGTATTTATTATATGTATAAACTCTTAAAGGATACACGCGCTGTAGCCTTGTTGAAAGGGTTATTATTTTTGGCTATTTTGAATGTTTTAAGCCATGTAATGAATCTGTATGTTATTAACTGGATTCTCCAACAAGGGATGACCGTTATCCTCTTTGCGTTACCTGTCGTGTTCCAACCGGAATTACGTCGAGCCCTAGAGCAACTTGGGCGTGGCCGTATTTTTAGTAAAGCACAGAATGTAAACGAAGAAGAAATGGACATGGCTATCAATGAAGTGATGGCTGCTGCACGCGTTATGTCTCGTGAACATACAGGGGCCCTCATCGTATTTGAACGCGAGGTAGGCTTAAACGACTTTATTGATACAGGCATTATTGTTGATGCTGTACTTAGTCGGGAATTGATTAAAAATATTTTCGTTCCTAGTACACCTCTTCATGATGGGGCTATGATTATCCGTAATGGCCGCATTCAGGCTGCAGGTTGTCTATTGCCGCTTACCGAGGACCGTACATTGAGTACCGAACTTGGTACACGTCATCGCGCGGCTATCGGTCTGTCTGAACAAACAGATGCAGTTGTCGTTGTTGTCAGTGAAGAAACGGGTGTCATTTCTTATACCTATGGCGGACATATTTATCGTCACTTACCAGAAGATCAAATTAAAGAGGCCCTTCGTACATTTATGGAAAGACCTCGTCAAAATATTACGAGCATGTGGAAATGGGGTGGCAAGAAATGATGATTCATTTGAAACGCAACTGGCCTGCAAAAATACTTTCATTATTGGCAGCCATCGTCATGTGGTTTTTTATTATGCGCGACCAAAATCCTGTGATGGAGGTTTCCTATACGGTGCCTGTACAGGTGCAAAATTTGGCAGCTAATTACATCATAGAGGATGCACCTCAATATGTACGCGTTACGCTTAGTGGGCCACGCGATACGATTATTAATTTGAAGTCTGAAAACCTTAAGGCCTATATAGATGCATCAGGGGTTTCGACGGGACAAAATAATGTAACCATCCACTTTAATCCACCATCGGGGATGAACATAGTTGAAATCAAACCTGATACGGTAACGATTAATGTTGATGAATTTGCGTCAAAGAAATTACCTGTTGAAATTGTGCCAATTGGACAAATTCCGGATAATGTGGCCATGAAATCGGTTACTGTGATTCCTAAGGAAGTCACTGTATCCGGTCGCAAACAACAAGTAATGGCTGCCACACGAGTTGTCATGAAGGTTAATGTGGCTGGTCAAACTAAAAACTTTAGTGCTGTTGCTGATTTAGAAGCTTGGGATAATGCGGGCAATGTGCTCGATGTAAATATTAGCCCAACACAAGGCCAAGCACAGTATGAATTAAATTTACTTAGAAAAGATAAAGCCGTACCTATTTCGGCAATAACCGTAGGTCAAGTAGCGGATGGTTATGAAGTCAAAGGTATTACGATTAAACCTGTACAAGTAACAATTACAGGCCGTGAAGAAATGGTGGATTCTGTTTCAGATCTTAAGACGGAATCTATTGATATAAGTAATGCTACGGCACCTATTGATGGTACCTATAATATAGTAATTCCTGATGGCCTTACTAGTAAGATGACTACGGTTCATGTAACAGTGGATATACAAAGAAAAGCATAGATATGATAAGAATAATAAATCTTCGCGTAGCCGTTACCGTAAAGGCTACGATTGAGGAAATAGTAGAAAAGAAATACCCTCAACTAAAGGGATATATACAGAAAATTCATGTGGTGAGACGTGCCGTAGATGCTCGTAAGAAACCCAATATTGTATTTGTGTATACTCTTTTTGTAGAGGCTCAACATGAAGAAAAAATCATTAAGAAACTAGGTAAGCAAAAGGATGTTACCTTATTTACACCTGAGGATCCAGAACCGATTGCCATTGGTGATAGACCTCTAGCACATAGACCTGTTGTGATGGGCTTTGGTCCCGCAGGTATGATGGCGGCCTTTTACTTAGCCCGTGAAGGATATCGCCCTATCGTGTTAGAACGGGGACAAGATGTAGATACTCGTGCAAAGGATGTGGAAACATTTTGGAAAACGGGATCCTTTAAACCGGAATCGAATGTTCAATTCGGTGAAGGTGGGGCCGGTACATTTTCTGATGGTAAATTGACTACGCGCGTCACACATCCGCGGTTGCATGAAATTTCAAAATACTTTGTAGAATTCGGGGCACCGGAAGAAATCCTATACAAGCATAAACCTCACGTAGGAACAGATAAATTACGTCATATGGTAAAAGCCATGCGTGAGCGCATTATCGAATGGGGCGGCGAAGTCCGCTTTGGAGCTAAGGTAACCGATGTATTCGTTGACCAGGACCGTGTGGTCGGTATCGAGGTGAATGGTGCGGAACGTATTGATACTACTTTAGTTTTATCTGGTGTAGGTCATAGCGCGAGAGATACGTATGAAATGTTATTTAAACGCGGTATCGATATGATAGCTAAACCATTTGCTATCGGTGTTCGCATTGAGCATCCTCAAGATGTCATCGATCAATCTCAGTACGGTGTGGATCCAAGAAGCCTAGGATTAGGTGCTGCTGAGTATTCCTTGGTATATCATGATAAAGAATCGGGGCGTACTGCCTATAGCTTCTGTATGTGTCCTGGTGGGCAAGTGGTCGCATCTGCGTCCGAACCGGGCGGTGTTGTAACCAATGGTATGAGCTTGTATGCTCGTGATAGTGGCGTTGCAAATAGTGCTATCGTTGTAAACGTAGGCCCTGATGATTTTGGTACCCATCCTTTAGATGGCGTGGCATTTCAACGAGAATGGGAACACAAGGCTTATAAATTGGGTGGTTCAAACTTTAATGCACCGGCTCAAACAGTAGGTTCTTTCTTAGGCCAGGCTAATGTGCCGTCTGTTGAAAGCAGTATACATAGCTATGAACCTCATATCGTAGATTGCGATTTGCACCAGTGTTTACCTGATTATGTATCGTCTGTTTTAGAACGGGCCTTACCGTATTGGGGACGCCGTATCAAAGGCTTTGATAATCCTGAAATCTGTATGACCGGCGTTGAAACGCGCACATCTTCTCCACTTCGTATGGGGCGTGATGAAAATCGCGTATCCACTACAGTCGGTGGCTTTTACCCGATGGGGGAAGGTGCAGGCTATGCGGGTGGCATCATGAGTGCCGCCTTGGATGGTGCAGAAACGGCGATTGCGTGCATGAGCATGTATGCAAAACCTAATGAATGATACTTTCACAAATAGATTTATACATTTACGTATTATGGTGAAAGCTCAACCTGGATTTTATAAATTGTACAAACTCGTGTGATATAATACACACAACGTAGATTGAAATACATTCGTTTGTAGACGGAGGAGAATATGGCTCGATTATTTGGTACTGATGGTGTACGTGGCGTTGTTAATGAATTTTTAACACCTGAATTGGCATACCATTTAGGGCGTGCAGCGGCAACACATTTTGGTAAAGAAAAAGAACATCCTACATTTTTAATTGGTAGAGATACGCGTATCTCTGGTTCCATGTTGGAATGCGCGTTGGCATCTGGCATCTGTTCTGTAGGCGGTAATGTAGTTATGGCGGGAGTCATTCCTACACCTGCTGTAGCATATCTTGTAAAGCAACAAGGTTTTGATGCGGGCGCTGTTATTTCTGCATCTCATAACCCATTCCCAGATAATGGTATTAAATTCTTTGATGGTAGTGGTTTTAAATTACCAGATGAAGTAGAAGATCAATTAGAAGTATATGTACGTCAAAGTGCAGATAACGAATTACCTCGTCCTACAGGTGCTGGCATTGGTCGTGTAGAGTATAATGCAAATCTTGCACATCACTATGCTCACTTTGTTCGTCATACAATCGATACATCCCTTGAAGGTTTAACGATTGTCTATGATGGTGCGAATGGTGCCGCTTCTAGCGTAGGGCCTGAAATTTTGTCTGGTCTTGGTGCAAAGGTTATCAATATCAATGTCGATCCAGATGGTTTGAACATCAATCATCATTGCGGTTCTACCCATATAGAAGGCTTGCAAGTAGCTGTTCAACAACACCATGCTGATTTAGGCATTGCCAATGATGGTGATGCAGACCGTTGCTTGTTAGTAGATGAAAAAGGTCAAGTCCTCGATGGCGACCAAATCATGCTATTATGCGCTCTTAAATTGAAAGAAGAAGGTAAGCTCAAAGGCGATACCGTAGTTGGTACCGTTATGAGTAATATTGGCTTCCACAAAGCAGCTGAAGAACTTGGTATGAAAACCGTTTCTACTGCTGTTGGTGACCGCTATGTATTGGAATATATGCGTGAACACGACCTTTCCATTGGCGGTGAACAATCTGGTCACGTCATTTTCCTCGATCATAACACAACTGGTGATGGTATGTTGACTGCTGTTCAAGTGGCGGCTCTTGTAAAAGAAAAAGGCCAACCACTTTCTGAATTGGCTGGCATTATGACAAAATACCCACAAGTTCTTATAAACGTACGCGTTGCCACAAAGACTGGTTGGGAAGAAAACGATATTATTAAGGCTGCTATTGTAACAGCTGAAGGTGAACTTGGTGACGAAGGTCGCGTACTGGTACGTGCATCTGGTACAGAACCACTCATCCGCGTAATGGCTGAAGGTCCAGACCAAGCAGCACTACAAGCCTTATGTCAAGAAATTGCTGATATTATCGGTAGAGAACAAGGATTGGCTGAATAACTCTTGATAAGTAGTTTGATACCATTCCGTTTGGTTCCATTCTACAATTTGATATTAAAGGTATACCCTCCTATATATGTCCCTTTGCTCCGTCCTACGTAAAGTCGCTGCAGGAACATATATAGGAGGGTATTTATTTTATATTTATTTAGGATGGTTACCGAATGGAACCGTCACTATTGCGCGGTCATTTCTACTCATAAGAGTTATTTCGGGTATGGAGAGGTCGATAGCAGAGATGATGTAATTCATCTCTTAGATAGTTAAGAGATGGGATGGTGCTTTGCAAATACCTACATAGGGCATGATTTATGTTATTATAGCTATATAGTTTAAATTGTATTGGTTTAATAGTTAAGGTGTAATATGAAAAATATAAATCAAGGGGAGGCTGAGATTCTCCTTAATGAGTGCCCGAATAGTGTTGATTCTGCTTGTGAGTTTGCATATGCTGAATCACAAGCGTGGAGAGAGAAAAATTCACAGCTTATCTTGGAGAAGTTCTTAGAAAAATATCGTGATGAATTGAATGATGTTGAAAAAGCTAAAGTTTATACTAATTTGGCTTTTTATTATAATGATGAGGGCAATATAAAAGAATATGAGTATCTATCTGCAGCTGTAAAGCTAAACACTCCATATATAGAGACCTACCGAGGGCTGGCTTTGTATCATTTTACATCTTATGCAGATAAGGGCTCAGTAGAGGAATTAGAGAGAAGCTTACTTACTTATGAAAAGGGACGAAGCATATCAGATAATTATGAAATGAACTTTGGCTATGCGGTATGTTTATTTGGACTCAAAGAATATGAAAAAGCAAAGACCATTTTTGTGCAGTTACTTGAAAACTGTCCAAATAGAATGCGATTACTTCTTTGTATAGCTTATTGTGATGTGTATTTAGGAAATAAAATCCAATCCCTTGATTATTTGAAGAAAATTAAGATTGGTGGAGATCCTGCATATCAGCGAGATGATGAGATTTGGGAGTTTGATATCTTTAATGCCTATTATGTATTAGATGAGTACAAGTTATTCTTAGAAGAATGTGAAAAGGCTAAAAGCTCTTGTGACTTAAATTACGGCCCTTATTATTTTGGTCTTTGGACTATGAACCAACATGACCAATTCCATCTAGAAGTGGACAAACAACGAACAGAAATACTAGCATGTATTGAAGATGTAAAAATAGATGATGACTTTACGAGTGAAAAAGAGAGGCAAGAGGATCTCCAATGTTGGGAAGATGATTTAGAAAGCCTAAATATATTAGAGCATAAGATTAAATATGAAAATTACAAGCCTACGGTGAAACTAAAATTGTGGCCAATATATGGCTGTTATTTGATAGACTAATTCATACATGAACTCTTAGGATAAATTTTGATATAACCTTATGCATCTTTGTATGGTTCTAAATCGGCATAAAAATAAAAGAGGCAACGTCGTCGACGTTGCCCCTTTTATTTCTTGATTTTATTTATCAGCAACAACGAGTTTATATCCGTTCAAGTGAATATTATCTCCTGTAGTATCTTCGTTAGTTAAGGATTTTACATAGCTATCACCAGTAAGTGTCCAAGTGGAATCTTTGCTGAGTTTCAGTGTAATTTCTTTTGCTGTATTGTCAGTATTTATAGCGCCAACTAAACTAGATCCATTTGTCATGTCCAGCGCAATGGTGCTAATTGCATCGGCTACAATATTGCCGTTTAAGGCTTGGTTGGAGGCGCGAAGTGTAAGGTGACCGCCATTTTCACCGGTTTTGCCCCAACGGGAGTCGGCCGCTGCTTTCACTAGTGTTGTAGTATTGGGAGTAGAGATAACATTGCCAGTAAGGTCTACCTCTGCAGTGGTGTTGTTCACATAGATGAAAGCGCCTGTAGCATGGGTGGTGAGTGAGTTGTTTTCTGCTTTGAGACGGGCAATACCACTTTCAGCATCACCAGAAAAGCTTTGGTATAGCATAAAACCATTGTCTTTGTAGCCTGTTACATTAGAGTTGGTAAGTGTAATGGAATTTTTACCTTCTACGACACCAATTTCACTGTTTTTAGCTTCGCCCGTAATATAGTCAGCTGTGATATTACCAGTAGAGTAGATAATAGGGCTACCTTCACCAGATGTTGTTAATTTGGCAGCCTCTGCTGTAATGGTACCTTCGCCACGGTCTGTAGCTAATGTAGCAGAGTGAGCACCTTCGGTTGTAATAGTAAGATGTTTGCCGTTTACAGTGCCTTTATAAGTGGCATCTAAACCGCGTGAGGAATCGCTCTTTGTGTGAATGTTAGTATTTTCTACATTGATGACAGAACCTTCACCAGTGGCAAATACTGCATTCGAGCCATTGGAATTGGATGTAATATTGCTGCCTTTGATGTTGATTTGACTACCGTCGATACCGAGTATTACTGCATTTTGACCACGGAAATTACTATTGTCATCGCTTGTCGTATTGCCTGTTTTATCGAATACGCTGTTTTCGATGGTTACGACTGCTTTATCTTTGCCGATGAACGCATTTTGATCTGATGTTGTATTAGATATCAATTCATGCGCAATGGCTTTATTTTCGGTTACTACCGTAGTACCTGTGAAAGTATTAGAATTAGCTTCAGCTTTTGGAACTGGCCCATTAGGTGCACTCATAGGTGGATTTCCAGCGGGTGGTGCACTTGGTATGTCTTCTGCAAAGGTTGGAAGGAATGCCAATGTAGAAAGGGCGGCACCTAATACGGCAGGAAGGACCCAACGGCGTAATTTTCTATATGAGTGTTTATGGTTTAGAGATGTTGTCTTTTTATGTGTTTTATTATTTTGTGTATTCATTGTAATCTCTCCTGTTAGACAATAAATATGTATCATATAAATTTTGATAAATATGATTGTATAAAATTTTTATAATAAGTAGTATAATGATGGTGTATGAGTGATCTATGAAATCGTTTGGCTTTATGTACCCCTATGAAAATAAGCGTTATATCTCGTGTTTAATGCTTTCATAAGGCCTAGATTCTTTACATTCATTACATCGATTTAGTATAATATAATTTAGTATGATTACAATTGTACTAGTTCTGCCACATATGAGTGAAAGGAGTCCCAAATTCGTAAAGGCGAATAGCGCAAGTACCCGCGAAGGCAGTCGTTAGGGTAGACGAGGTGAAGAGTGATCGAATCATCAGCGGATGCTCTTCCGGCACATTCATGTCGTAACAGATACTAAAAAGCCCATTGGTAACAATGGAGACAAAGTGTATCTGAATGAATTGTATTAAAGTAATAATTAATACATAATTGAAACATTAATCTAGAATATTAATCTAGAACATTAATTAGCCTTAGTTGTTGGCTGGGGCTAGAATGCCCCCAGTTATAGGAGGATATACTTATGTGCGGTATCGTAGGATACATTGGCTTTAATCAAGCATCTGATTTCTTATTGGACGGTATGGCGAAATTAGAATACCGTGGTTATGACTCTGCAGGTATTGCTGTTATTGGCCCTGAAAATGTAATTAAAATTCAAAAAAAGGTTGGCCGTCTAGCTAATCTTGAGGCTATTGTAAAAGCAGATCCTAATGAAGGGACTGTAGGTATTGGTCATACTCGTTGGGCTACTCATGGTCGTCCATCCGATATGAATTCCCACCCTCATGCATCTGAAGATGGTAAATTCGCGGTTGTTCACAATGGCATCATTGAAAATTACATGCCGTTGAAAGAAGAGCTTATCGCAAAAGGATACCATTTCAAATCTGAAACTGATACAGAAGTAGTAGCTCATCTATTAGAAGATATGTACGATGGTGATTTTGTAGGCACTGTGCGTCGCATGCTTGATCGTGTTGACGGTGCGTATGCTCTTGAAATCATCTGTGCTGATGAGCCGGACAAAATCATTTGTACTAAAAAAGAAAACCCATTGGTTATCGGCCTTGGCAAAGGGGAAAACTTCGTTGCTTCCGATATTCCAGCAATCATTAACTATACACGTGATACATACATCTTAAACGATGGTGAATTAGCTATCGTAACACGCGATAATGTATCTGTATTTGACCGTAAAGGCAATACTATTGATAAAGAAGTGTTCCATGTTAATTGGAATGCAGAAGCTGCAGAAAAGGGCGGTTATGAACATTTCATGTTGAAAGAAATTCATGACCAACCAAAAGCTGTGCGCGATACATTCGGCACACATATCTCCGAAGATGGTAAAACAGTAATCTTTGATGAGTTGAATTGGACTGCTGACGATGTAGCAGCTTTCAATAAAATCCTCATCGTTGCATGTGGTACAGCATACCATGCAGGTCTTGTAACAAAACAATATATTGAAAACTTGGCGCGTATTCCTGTAAATGTGGAAATCGCATCTGAGTATCGTTATAGCAATCCGTTGACTGATGATAAAACATTATGTATCGTTATCAGTCAATCCGGTGAAACATCCGATACATTGGCTGCTTTGAAAGAGGCTAAACGTCATGGCGCTAAATCCTTGGCAATTACAAACGTAGTAGGTTCCAGTATTTCCCGTGAAGCAGATAACACTGTGTACACATGGGCAGGTCCTGAAATCTCTGTAGCGTCTACAAAAGCGTACACGACTCAATTAGTAGCAGGCTTGTTGTTCGCTGTATACCTTGGCCAATTAAATGGTAAAATGGATCCGGCTTTAGGCGAAGAAATCCTTTGCGGTGTTAAAAACTTGCCTACATTGATTCATGAAATCTTTGAAGTAGACGAAGATATGAAAGCCTTTGCAAAACATTATGGCTTCAAATCTGATGCGTTCTTCTTGGGTCGTGCTATCGACTACGCAGTAGCGATGGAAGGTGCTTTGAAATTGAAAGAAATTTCTTACATCCATGCTGAAGCATATGCTGGTGGCGAGTTGAAACATGGTACATTGGCTCTTATCGAAGAAGGCATACCTGTTATCGCATTGGCTACACAAGAGGATGTATACGATAAGATGATCAGCAACATCCGTGAAGTAAAAGCGCGTGAAGCTGTTGTAATCGGTATCGGCATGAAAGGTGACGACGAATTATCTAAACACGTTGACCATACAATCTATGTACCTCGTGCGAATAAATTCATCGCTCCAATCCTCGCTGTTGTACCATTGCAATTATTGGCGTACTACGCAGCGATTACACGCGGCGCAGATGTAGATAAACCACGTAACTTAGCTAAATCTGTAACCGTAGAATAATATATATAACCAACAGTGCCTTGGCACTGTTGGTTTATTTCAATATAGGGAGACTATTATGGCAGTTATATTTTCCGGCATCCAACCAAGTGGTGAATTGACACTTGGTAACTATTTGGGAGCTTTACGTAATTTTTTAGACTATCAAGATACTGATGAATGTTACTATTGTATCGTTAATCAACATGCGATTACAGTACCACAAGATCCAAAAGAGTTATTTCAAAATACTCGCAATTTGGCAGCGTTATACCTCGCTGTTGGCCTAGATCCTAAAAAGGTAACATTATTTGTTCAATCCGAAGTACCTGAACATGTAAAACTTGGTTGGGTTATGCAATCTATTAGCTATGTAGGCGAATTAGAACGTATGACACAATATAAGGATAAATCTCAAAAGCAAGGTGACTCTATTCCTACAGCGTTGCTTACGTATCCACCATTGATGGCGGCAGATATTTTGTTATATGGTACTAACTATGTTCCAGTAGGTGAGGACCAAAAACAACATCTTGAGTTGACTCGTAATTTGGCAGAGCGTTTTAACCGTAGATTTGGCGAAACTTTCGTAGTACCTGATATCAAGGTAGGCGAAGGTGGTGCTCGCGTTATGAGCTTACAAGAGCCAACTAAGAAAATGAGTAAATCTGATGATAACCAAAATGCTACAATCCGTCTTTTGGATGCACCAGACTTGATCGTGAAAAAATTGAAACGCGCTCAAACTGACTCTGACAACGCGGTGCGTTACGATAAAGAAAACAAACCTGGCATTTCTAACTTGATGGGCATTTACCGTGCTATCACAAAAGACAGCTATGAAGCTATCGAAGAAATGTATGCTGGTAAAGGGTATGGCGCATTTAAATCGGATATTGCTGATTTGCTTGTAGCAACACTTGAACCAATTCAACAACGATACAATGAACTCATAACAAGCCCTGAACTAGATGTCATTTTAGATGAAGGTGCTGCAAAAGCACATGCAAAAGCATCTATGATGTATCGCAAGGTTGAACAAGCGATGGGGCTTTGCCGTAAATAAGTATTTACATACACTTTTGAGGTCAATTATGACAAAACAAGAGGTAAGCGAACGATTTTCGGGTGGCCATGTAAAGCATATGGTCACCACACATAAGGCCGTACAGTGGCTAGGACGGATTCTAGGCATTGTAATTTGTGTTGCCCTCATTAAATGGGCCCCACATGATATAGGTAATCGCATGCTTTGTTATGCATTGGTCGTTTGCTTGTTATGGTGGGTACACGGGCTCGATGTAGTGCTCGTATATATTTGTGAAAAAGGCTTTGTCATCAAACAGAGACCGACAAATTTACGTGACTATTTCCGTAGTGCCATTAATTTGGATGATTACTATGTGTATGTTCCTTTTGAAAGCGTAGTTGGGTTTACGCCTGATTGGAAAGAACTACAAGCCGTTAATACTCATGGTGGCATTTATGTAGTACCTTTAGATCTGCAACTTGCACCGTATAAGGATAAAATGCGCCTTCAAGCCGCCATAAAACATTATAGAGATACACATGATGTATAATTTTGTAAATTTATTGATTTAACTATTTACAACTTTAATACGCTAAAGTATAATAGGTTCATAAGTTAAAACATGACCTATAACATATTGTGTGGAGGATATTATGAACTGGAAAAAGATTATGGCTGTAGGTTTGGCTGCAGTTTCTATGATGGCTTTTGTAAGCGGTTGTGGTAGTGACACAAAGAAGGCTGATACTCAATTACCTAAGAAAATTGTTATTGGCCTAGATGATAGCTTCCCACCAATGGGCTTTAAAGATGATAAAGGTGAAATCGTAGGGTTAGATATCGACTTGGCTAAAGAGGCTGCTAAGCGCGCTGGTATGGACGTTGAGTTCAAAGCGATTGACTGGTCCAGCAAAGAAGCAGAGTTAAAATCTAAGAAAATCGACGTATTGTGGAATGGTTTAACTGTTTCTCCTGAACGTGAGAAAAATATCTTGTTTTCCGATACATATATGAAAGATAAACAATACATCGTTGTTCGTAACGATGATAATGCTATCAAGGGCAAATCTGATCTTGCTGGCAAGGTTGTAGGTGTGCAACAAGCTAGTACTGGTGAATCTGCATTACAAAACGATCCTAGTGGCAAAACCGTTAAAGAAATTAAATCCTATGCTGATTTCGTAAGTGCATTTATGGATCTTGGCATTGGTCGTGTCGATGCAGTTATCGCTGATGGTGTTATTGCTCGTTACCTCATGACAAAAGAACCTGGCAAATACAAAATTGTAGAAGGAACTGATTACGGCGTAGATAACTTTGCTGTAGGGTTCCGCAAAGATGATACCGCATTACGCGATAAAATCAATGGTATCTTAGCCGAAATGAAAAAAGATGGTACTGCTGATAAAATCGTTGAAAAATGGTTGGGCTCTAGCGCAGATCTAGATAAGAGCGATGCTAAATAGTACGATTCGTGATATACTAATAGTACTGTGGTCAGTATGTACAACTGATAATTAAAGAACGAAATGTACACTAGAGAAGAGGCCATGTGCCTCTTCTCTATTCGTGTTTTGAAGGAGTATTTCATGTTAGATTATTTATTGCAGATTATCCCGACCATTGCGGATGGGCTTAAGGTCACCATTGCACTGTTCTGTGTTGTATGGGTACTATCTATACCTGGTGGTATCATATTAGCTTTACTGCGACTATCTAAGCTTCCTGTAGTCGATAAAATTGTTGAAGCCTTTGTATATCTAATGCGTGGTACGCCGTTGATGTTACAAATTTTATTCATGTACTTTGCATTGCCAATCATGACGGATGGGGCTATCCAAATGGATGATGCAACGGCTGCTGTGGTTACATTTGTACTCAACTATGCAGCGTACCTTTGTGAAATCTTCCGCGGCGGTATCCAATCGATTCCACGTGGTCAATATGAAGGGGCAAAGGTTCTTGGTTTTACCTATGGTCAAACGATGCGTACCATAATTTTGCCACAAATGTTTAAACGCGTGTTGCCACCACTTGCCAACGAAACGATTAACTTATTAAAAGATACATCCCTCGTATACGTATTAGCTATGAATGATATTTTGCGTATTACAAAATCTATTGTACAACGTGATTTTGATATTTCTGCGTTCCTTGTGGCCGCTATATTCTATCTAATCTTTACATTTATTTTGACAAATATCTTTAATTATTTAGAAAAACGTTTCTCTGTATATGATGAGTAAGAGGTAATTATGACTTTTGTAAATATGGAACGCATAGAGAAACACTTTAATAATAATGTGGTATTGAAAGATGTTTCCTTGCAAATGAATAAGGGCGAAATTGTATCTATTATCGGCCCATCTGGCTCCGGTAAGTCTACATTTTTGCGCTGCTTAGGTCAGTTGGAAACGATTGACGGTGGTACTATTACCGTTGATGGTGTAACGTTGGCATCTACAGATGCTAGCGGTGTCGTTACCTACGCTGATAAACATACCATGCATGATTTATTACTTCGCATGGGTATGGTATTCCAATCCTTCAATTTGTTCCCCCATATGACTGTTCTTGAAAATATTATGGTGGCACCGCGTATGGTAAAAGGTATGAAAGATACCGATATTATGCCAATCGCAGAACGCTTACTTAATAAAGTAGGTCTTTGGGATAAACGAGATATGTATCCCTCTAGATTGTCTGGCGGTCAACAACAGCGTGTGGCAATTGCTCGTGCATTAGCCATGAACCCAGAAATTATGCTCTTTGATGAACCAACGTCTGCCCTTGATCCAGAATTGACTGGAGAAGTATTAAAAACGATTAAACAACTAGCCGATGATCGGATGACTATGATTATTGTTACCCATGAAATGAACTTTGCTCGAGAAGTTTCAGATCGTATCATCTTTATGGCAGATGGTATCATTCAAGAAGAAGGGGAACCGGAACAATTGTTTACCAATCCGCAATCTCCTAGAACTAAAGCTTTTTTAGAAAATATGTTATAATCCTTACCACCTATGTAATCATAGGTGGTACCTTCACATATATGAAAGGAACTTTATGAAATTACCTATCGCATTAGTATTAGCTGGATTGTCCATCGTATCTAGCGTTGCTTACGGAGCCTCTCCTGAACATGCTACGCCAAAGTCTATCGTAGCCTCGCAAGCAGATGCTCTTTCCGTATTGCCAGAGCAATATAAATCGTATGCTACTAAGATGAATACGGTTGTAAAGGATACGAAACACGGTTATACTTTCACCATTCCTTGGCGTGTAAATGATGGTGTTATGATTGATATGGATGTACGGAGTGAAAGTGAACATATACAGGGGTATTCCTTTAATTTGTCTGGACCAAATCAAGACGACGCCTATACCGTGTCTTTTACAAAGAGAAATAATACACCGCAAGGCAATGTGTCACAAAAGGTGTGGAATACAACATGGTATGATGTTCCAATTAAGGGTATGACGGATGAAGAATACCTTCGTATTTGGCGTCAACATAGTAATGTATTTGATGCTAACGATATAGTGGGCGGATTCTTCCCTAAAAAGGGTGCACAAGCAGCACGCTGGAGCCGCACGACACCGAAGTCCTATGCAGAGATGACATCTACGGAAAAGGTTCATTCTATTTTTGAAGCTGAATTTATTATGGAAAAAGATCCAACGCATCGCTATAATCTTGTAAGTACGTATCCACCTATTCAGGCTAAATTTATGGAACAAGGTCTTATGGAAACGACAGTTCCTTCATTTTCTTTGTTAGATACTAAGAAGACTGGCTCTACATTAAATAATGTTAAGAAACTATTGACTGGATCTAGTGATATCAACGTAGCAGAAGGCTTGAAATTCATTAGCCCTAAAGGATTCACACGCATTAATGATCCTAAAAAGATTACTTTCACAAAGGATAAGATTCGTCTCGACATAGAAAGTTTTTCTGTTCCTGTACAAGCGGTGAGCAGTGCTATGCCTACGATGATGGGCAAGCAGATGCTAGGTGACCAATATGTAAAATCTTTGGTGGATGTAAATAAGGCCACCATTGAACGATATGAAACACATATTATTGATGGTTCCGTTATGTTTTATGTAGCAGGGACAATGAAGAATCCTGAAGTCGCAGATACGAATACGGCGGAAACTGTTACATTCGGAGCTACGATTATTCTTGGAAATAATGGCAATGTCGGTGTAGCTCGCATGATAGCACCAATTAGTACTGTATTGACTACACCTGAACTAATCGATATTTTAGATGGATTTAAGTTAACGAATTCTTTAAATATCAATAATTCGTCTCAAGTTCTTTAATCTGCAAAAAAATGTGCTATAATGTATATAAATCCTAATTGAAAAAAGAGGATTTTTCCTAATTCGTCTAGAATATTATAAATAGACTAAACGATTTTTAATCATATCCCTTCATGGGGATTAGAAATAGGAGGGGTTAATATGGTTACCTACAAAACTATTGTCGTACCTACTGATGGTTCTGAAAATGCTAAACGTGCACTAGAACATGCACTTGCAGTAGCAGATCGTAACAAAGCAGAATTGATTGTTGTTCATGTAGCAAATATTGTATCTGCTATTTCCAACTTTGATCAAACACCAATTTCTGGTGGCTATGTGTCTGAACAAATTGCAGAAGACATGGAAGAAACAGGTAAAGAAATTTTGAACGATGTAGTGAAAGAAATTCCTACAGGTGTTAAAGTTAAATCTGTATTTGAAGTTGGTTCCCCAGGCCCAGCATTGTTAGCTGTTGCTAAAAAATACAATGCTGATCTTATCGTAATGGGTAGCCGTGGTCTTGGACCTTTGAAAGGTTTATTCATGGGTAGTGTAAGTAGCTATGTAACTAGTCATTCCTCTTGCCCAGTATTGGTCGTTAAATAATATCATACAATTTAAAGGCTTTGTCATTGTGTACAAAGCCTTTTTTTGTATATAATAGATAGCATAGAGATAGTATTTAAATTTAGATAGATTATTAGTGTTAGTTTAAAAGAAAGGATCCCTATGATCGACGGGAACGAATCATTGTTAAAGTTAGCAGAATTGTTTAAGATTCTTGGCGATCCAACGCGCCTAAAGATTGTTGAGATACTGCTAGAAAATGAGATGTGTGTTAATCATATTGCAGAGACAATGGGCATGGGACAATCTGCTATTTCACATCAGTTGCGAGTATTGCGACAAGCTCGTCTTGTAACATATCGCAAGGAAGGGAAAACTGCATATTATTCTTTAAATGATGATCATGTAGAAGGCCTTGTACGAATGGGTATGGATCACGTATCACATCAATAGAGTACTGTACCTGGTCTATCATATTGCATTATATGAATTAGATACAAGAAGGCTCTCTGTCAAATGTTGGGGTATTCACCCTACGAGTCTTCTTTGGCACCAATCATAGTTATGGTTGGTGCCATTCTTTTTGCTCAAAAGTAGAAT